>JADFNZ010000116.1 GCA_022563135.1 Chloroflexota bacterium
GGGCGAGAGCCTCGGCCAGGTCTCCTCGCAGACGCTCTCCAACATGGCGACGATCGATCAGGCGACGACGCTGCCCGTGCTACGGCCGCTGGTCGGCCGAGACAAAGAGGAGATCATCCGCGAGGCGCGCACGCTCGGCACGTACGAGACGTCGATCGAGCCGGACCAGGACTGTTGCACCCTCTTCGTGCCGCGCAATCCGGCGACCCGCAGCAGCATCGGCCAGATCGAGGAGGCTGAAAGGGCGCTGGACGTTGCCGCGCTGGTGGAGCAGGGCCTCTCGAATACGGAGACGCTAGAGTTCGCCTGGCCGGATGAGGCCGCCACGTAACGATGTGTCACCAATGTTCTTGGACGAGTACAGCTAGGGGTTCGCTTTAGCCCTGGCCTTCACGGCGGCCCGCATCTCCTTCTCAAGCATCTTGTAGTCGGACGCTGGGATCTGGTGCAGGTTGCCTTGGAAGGCGAGCCGCCAGTGCTCCTCCGGCCACCTCTTCGTGTACTCCATGCGAGGGCCCCACTCCCTGACGTCCAAGAAGTCGTCCTCCTCGAGAATTAGCTCGGCCTTCGTGTGGACGCGGAACGGGTAGTCCTCGCTTGGCTTCTTCTTGCTGCTGAAGATCGGCGTGTGGTCCTCGAACGTCTCCGAGGTCACGCTGGCGATGCCGCCGAAGCGCATCACGCCGGTGAGGTAGAAGATGAGCTTGTCGCCCGGCTGCATCGCGCTTGCCTCGCGGCGACGCGTGCTCTTGAAGCCGAAGAGGTCGAACCCGCGGTCGACGGCGATCTGGAAGTTCTCCGGTGCGCCGACGACGATCCAGTAGGTCATGGCGTGCACCTTGCCGGGTTCTGCCAGTATACCGCGCATAAGGCAAGCCCGGGGCGTTCGCCCCGGGCTTAAGTGTTCGCGTGTTCGGGTAGCCGCTAGCTGCAGGCGTGGGCGCTGGGCGCGCCGGCGCTATCGGCCGTATCGAAGCTGGAGCCGCAGGCGCAGCTTTTGACCGCGTTCGGGTTGAAGATCGTGAAGCCGCTCTTCATGACGTCCTCGACGTAGTCGATCTCGGCGCCCTTCAGCAGCGGTGCGCTTTCGGGGTCGATGAGCACCTTCACGCCGCCATGCTCGAGGACGAAGTCGTCCTCCTCCACCTCATTCGCCAGCGTCATGCCGTACTGGTAGCCGGAGCAGCCGCCGCCGGCGACGAATACCCGTAGCGCCCCGTTCTCGACACCCTTTTCCGCGAGGAGGGCTTTCGCCTTCTCGGCGGCCTTCTCTGTGATGGAGATGGCGCCGTTCGTCGTCTCTACGTTGTCCACACTGGGCCCCTTTCTCCTCTGGAGGGAACTATATTTACACTCTCTACTTATTATACTCGGCCTTCCGCCTTTGGCAAGTCGGCGGGCCTCGCTCCGTCAGCGCCGTCCGCCTCGCGCGCCCGCACGAGGTAGGCGCAGTAGCCGTTGCTGCCGATCGAGTCCGGCTCCACGTAGGTAACATCGGCAGCCAACAGCAGCGAGAGGAGGCGCTGGTCGTGTGCGCAGGCCTGTTGCTGGTCCTCACCGACGCGCGGACAGGGGCAGCCATGGCCGACGAGCAGGCAGCCGTCGGGCGTCTCCTCGATGTCGAACACGATGCCTTCCTCGGCGAGCGCCTCCGTCGTCGCCTTGATCCGGTCCGGCAGTTCCCCGCCGTGGATGTGGGGCGCGATGCGCTGGGCGAGCCGCTGGGCCATCTTTTTGAAGACGAGGTCTGCCAGCTCGCCGCCGCCCCTGCCGGCGGTCTCCTCCGGCGTGAGGGCGATGATCTCCTCGATCAGGCGGTTTGTAATACGTAGGTAGTGCTTGGGGAAGAGGTCCTGGCCGGCCTCGCTGAGCGAGAAGAGGTAGTGCGGTCGGCCCGTCTTGCGCCGCACCTGGGCGACTTCGACGTAGTTATCGCGCGCGAGGATGTCGAGGTGCCGGCGAATCGTCGCCGACGCTAGTCCGAGCTCTTTCGTGAGCTCGTCGATCGTCGCCGTGCGGTGGCGGCGCAGGATGTCCACGATCGTCTGTCTCGTCGTCTCCATCAGTATTAGCGTAGCGAGCGGCGATCTGGCCCGTCAACCGGAGATGCCGCTCGCTCGGCCTGCTCCCCGCGCACGATCTCTCGCCGGATGCGCTCCAGCGCTGTATCCACGCGCGCCCGGTCCCCAATGCGCAGGCCGTAGAGCGCGGAGTGGAAGGCGCTGAACTTGCGGTAGTAATGTGTGCGCGCGATCGCCGTGTCGTCGAGAGCTCCGGCGTAGGCATCGACGACCATCGCCTGGAGCGCGTCGTCGAACCCCGTGATGTCGAGCGCCGGATCGCCGACAATCGCGTCGTTAAAGTCGATGATGCCGGTGATCTGCTCGCCCGCGCCGTCGACGAGGATATGCTCCGGCAAGAGGTCGGCGTGGATGAGGACCGGCTCAAAGCGAAAGTGGCGGTCGTTGTCGAGAAAGCCTCGCCAGAATGATTCGACGGTGGCCTGTTCGGCGGTCGACAGCCGGTGCAATACCTCTCGGCCAACCGTCTCGTGAAAGCCCCGGTACCAATCGCGCCACGCGTCCGCCGTGTAGCATGGCACGCCCCACGCGACGGCCGTGGCCGGCGGCACGCCGTGCAGCTCTTCGAGGAAACCCGCGAGCGCCTTGACGAGAGGCGTCCGGCTCGCTCTGGATGGCGGCACATTCTCCAGCGGCGTGCCCGGGAGCTTCGCATAGCCGAAGAACGGCTGGGGAAACTGCCTGTTGCCTTCGGAGACGTAGAGCGGCCTTGGAATCGGCACGGAGAGCACGTCGGCGAGGCGAGCGAGTAGTCGTGCCTCCCGTCGCAGCGGATCCGCGGTCTCGGCCCGCTTCGGAAAGCGGAAGAGCAGGCCGCCTTCTATCTCCCAGAGCTCGTAGTCCCAGCCCTCGGCGAAGTAGCGCGGGGTCTCGATCTCAGGGAAGCTGGCTGCAATGATGCGGCGGCAGCGTTCGGCATCCAGCATGACGCATCAAGTATACGCCCGTTGCTTCGTTGACAGCCTTCGCGGCTGGTTGTTACCGTGGCAGTGCC
This sequence comes from Chloroflexota bacterium, assembly GCA_022563135.1. Next base: position 3,076 of record JADFNZ010000116.1, read on the forward strand.
AGCATGAATGAGCCGCGCATGTACGTTGACCACGCCGCCACCACTGCCACCGATCCGCGAGTGGTTGAGGCGATGCTGCCCTATCTGACGGATGTCTGGGGCAACCCGTCCAGCATCTACTTTGAAGCGCGCGAGGCGCGGAAGGGGCTGGACGCCGCCCGCCGCTCTATCGCCGAGGTGCTCGGCGCGCGGCTGACGGAGGTTATCTTCACCAGCGGCGGCTCCGAGGGCGACAACCTCGCCCTGCGGGGCGTCGCGTATGCGGCGCGCCGTCGCGGCAACCACATCATCACGACGGCGGGCGAGCACCACGCCGTCCTCAATCCGGCCGAACGGCTCGAGCAGGAGGGCTTTCGTGTCACCTACGTGCCGGTCGACGGCCAGGGGTCTGTGGACCTGAACGCGCTGGAGCGGGCGCTTGACGACGAAACGACGCTCGTCTCGGTGATCTACGCGAACAACGAGGTGGGCACGATCCAGCCGATCGCCGATGTCGTGCGCATTGTGAAGGAGCGCGACCCGCATATCGCCGTTCACACGGACGC
>JADFNZ010000020.1 GCA_022563135.1 Chloroflexota bacterium
GCCCTCAGCCAGGACGCTCGAATTCCTCTCTTCGTACTCGGAGCGGGCCACCAGCAGGCCTGGGAGCATGTCGGTGTCCCCGGGCATGTCCACCTGTACCTTCCGCAGCATTTGGCGGACGATCACCTCGATGTGCTTGTCGTTGATCGTGACTCCCTGCGAGTGGTAGACCTTCTGCACTTCGGCTACCAGATAGACCTGGACTGCCTCAGGGCCCATGATGTGGAGGAGGTCCTGCGGGTTGGGCTGGCCTTCCGTGAGCTGCTGGCCGGCTCTCACCTGGGCCCCGTCCTCTGCGCGGATGCGAGCCGCGGCAGGCGCTTGGTACTCCCGCTCATCCGTCTCCTCGTAGATGATCGAGATGCGCGTGGGCTTGCGCTTCTTGTCCTCAAAGACGACGCGGCCGTTGACGCGGGCAGCGATCTCCTCCACCTCCACGACCGCGGTCTCGTCGTCCTTCTTCTTGCGCCCCTTCCCCTTGGGCTTCGGCGGTTTGATGAGCGCGAGCACGGCGCCTTGCTCCACTTGCTGGTCGTGCTTGACCTGCAGTTCGGCGCCCTTGGGGATCTCGTACGTATCTGTGTAGAACTCCGTGCTGGCGACGATGAGCTTGCGTATGTCGCCCTCTCGGTCGATCGTGAGGGTACCGTCGATTTCGGCGATGATCGCCTGGTTCTTCGGGACGCGGGCCTCAAAGAGCTCCTCCACGCGCGGTAGGCCGCTCGTGATGTCGAGGCCGGCCACGCCGCCCGTGTGGAACGTACGCATCGTGAGCTGTGTGCCCGGCTCGCCGATGCTCTGTGCAGCGACGATGCCCACCGCCGCGCCGATCGCGGCTATCTTGCCGCTGGCAGGGCTGCGACCGTAGCAGAGGCCGCAGATTCCCCGAGCTACCTGGCAGAACAGAGGTGAGCGCACATGCACGCGATCGATGCCGAGCGCTTCGATCCGGTCGGCGATGCGCTCATCGAGCTCTTCGCCGCGCAGGATAATGACTTCGTTCGTCTTGGGATCGATGATGTCCGATGCGGCCCAGCGGCCGACGAGGCGGCCGCGGAACGGCTGGAGCAGGCCCTCCTCTTCCGGACGTTCCAACCAGATGCCGGCTGTGGTGCCGCAGTCCTCCTCCTCGATGATCACGTCCTGCGCGACATCGATGAGCCTGCGCGTGAGGTAGCCGCTGTCCGCGGTGCGCAGCGCCGTATCGGCCAGTCCCTTGCGGGCGCCGTGCGTGGAGATAAAGTACTCCAGCACGCTCAACCCCTCGCGGAAGCTGCTGCGGATTGGCAGGTCGATGATGCGCCCGGAGGGGTCGCTCATGAGGCCGCGCATGCCCGCCATCTGGCGGATCTGGGCGATATTCCCCTTGGCCCCGCTCGAAGCCATCATGTAGATGGAGCCGTACTGGTCGAGGTGCTTCTCGATCGCCTCCTGGACGCGATCGGTCGTCTCGCTCCAGATGGAGATCGAGGCGTCGTAGCGCTCCTGCTCCGTGATCAGCCCCATCTCGAACTGCTCTTCTACCTCGGCGGAGCGGCGGTCCGCCTCTTCCAGGAGCTCCTTTTTCTCCTCCGGCACTTTCAGATCGTTCATGGCGATGGTAAGGCCGGAGCGGGTCGCGTAATGGAAGCCCAGCCGCTTGATCGCGTCGACGACTTCCGCCGTCTTCTCATTGCCGAGCTGGTGGTGACAGAGGGCGACGACTCGCTTGAGCGCCTTCCTGTCCATCACCTCATTGAAGAACCCCAGCTCTTCAGGAATCACCTCGTTGAAGATGATCCGGCCGGGCGTCGTCTGGATGAACTGCCCTTCCGTGCGGCGGTCGCGCACCTTGATGGCGGCGCGCAGATCAACGAGATTGAGATCGTTCGCGCGCACCGCTTCCTGGAAGCTGCCGTAGACACCCTTGGGCGACCCTCCGTTTTTCGGCTCTTTGTACTCGCCGGGCCGGTCAGGGACTTGCACCGTGAGGTAGTAACAGCCGAGCACCATATCCAGGGTGGGCGCGATCACCGGCTCTCCGGAGCTGGGCGACAGCAGGTTCTTGGTGGAGAGCATGATCTGGCGCGCTTCCGCGACCGCCTCCCGCGAGAGCGGCACGTGCACGGCCATCTGGTCGCCGTCGAAGTCGGCGTTGAAGGCGGCGCAGACGAGCGGGTGGATCTGGATCGCGCTGCCTTCGATCAGCACCGGCTCAAACGCTTGGATGCCAAGCCGGTGCAGCGTGGGCGCCCGGTTGAGCAACACTGGGCGGGCCTTGATCACCTCGTCTAGGACATCCCAGACTTCCGGTTTGGCCCGTTCGACGATGCGCTTTGCCATCTTGATGTTGTGGGCCATCCCTTGCGAGACGAGCGCGTGCATGACAAACGGCTTGAACAGTTCCAGCGCCATCCGCTTTGGCAGTCCACACTCGTGGAGCTTCAGCTCTGGCCCAACCACGATCACGGAGCGTCCTGAGTAGTCGACCCGCTTGCCGAGCAGGTTCTGGCGGAAGCGCCCCTGCTTGCCCTTCAGCATGTCCGAGAGCGACTTTAGCTTGTGGTTGCCGGAGCCCGCGACCGCGCGGCCGCGGCGCCCGTTATCGATGAGAGAGTCCACGGCCTCCTGGAGCATTCGTTTCTCATTGCGGATGATGATCTCGGGCGCGCCCAGCTCTAGCAGTCGCTTGAGCCGGTTGTTGCGGTTGATGACGCGGCGATAGAGATCGTTCAGGTCGCTCGTCGCGAAGCGGCCGCCATCGAGCTGCACCATTGGGCGGAGGTCCGGCGGCAGGATGGGGAGGACAGTGATGATCGTCCACTCCGCCTTGTTGCCGCTCCTATGGAGCGCGTCCACAACCTGTAGCCGCTTGGTCGCCTTCTTGCGCCGCTGCCCGCTGGTGGTCGCGACCTCCTCATGGAGGCGAACGCGAAGCTTCTCAATGTCAAGGCGCTGGAGGATCTGCAGGATCGCCTCTGCGCCCATGCCGGCAGTGAAGGTCTTGCCATACCTCTCCTGGTACTCCTTGTACTGGGCTTCGGTCAGGAGCGTGACCTGATCGTCGGCCACCGGGTCGTGCAGCTCTTCCAGCTCGTCGAGCTTGGCCTGGTATTCTTCGGCGGCCGCCTCGCGCTGGGTGGTGAGCTGCTCCTGCAGCGGCTCCAGCTCCTGGAAGGCGCTATCGCGTAGCTGCTGGATGGCGGCGTCAGTCGTAAGCTCCAGGTCCGCCCCCCGCTGTTTCAGCTCCGCTTCGACAGCGCCGATTCGTTTCTTCGCCGCCGGCTGCACCTTCTTGTGCGCGCCATCGGGAATCTCTGCGCCCTTCTCTACGAACGTCGTCTCCTCCAGCACGAAGTTTCGGCGCGCCTTCTTGCCTGCCTGGGCTTTCAGGTCTGCCTCCAGCGTCTGGGCCTGTTTGATCAGACCGTCGATGCCTTTCTCCCGATCGCTTTCAATCTGTTTTCGCTCGCCGTCACGGTTCGTCTCAAGTTCCGCGATCGCGCTGTCGCGCTTCTCTTCGATCTCGGCAACGCGGTCGGTCGTCTCCTTCTCTCGCTGGGCGGCCGCCTCCTCCATCTCGGTCCGCAGGCGCTCCAGTGCGCGCTCCTTCGCTTCCGGAAAGACTTCGATGATGATGTACTGGGCGAAGTAGATCACCCGCTCCAGGGTGCGCGGCGACATATCAAGCAGCAGGCCAAGCCGGCTGGGCGTGCCCTTCACGAACCAGATGTGGCTCACCGGTGACGCAAGCTCCACGTGGCCCATGCGTTCGCGCCGGACCTTGCTGCGCGCCACTTCTACGTTGCACTTATCGCAGACGATGCCCTTGTAGCGAACGCGCTTGTACTTTCCGCAGTAGCATTCGAAATCCTTCGTAGGGCCGAAGATCTTCTCGCAGAAGAGCCCGTCTTTCTCCGGCTTCAGGGTGCGGTAGTTGATGGTCTCGGGCTTCGTCACCTCACCATACGACCACGACCGGATCTGCTCCGGCGAGGCCAGCGAGATGCGGACGGCACTAAAGTCATTAACCTCCAGCACTCAGGAACTCCTCCCCTTTTTCCCTACCTTGCAGGTTGATCCCCAGCCGCGGAGGCTCTGGAGTTTCGTCTGGGATGGCGACGCGCTCTGATTCTTCGTTGAGCACTTCCACAGAGAGGCCAAGGCTCTGCAGCTCCTTCACGAGCACCTTGAACGACTCAGGGATGCCGGGCTCAAGCACGTCCTCGCCCTTGACGATCGCCTCGTACGTCTTCACACGCCCGACGACGTCGTCGCTCTTGACTGTGAGCAGCTCCTGGAGGACGTGGGCCGCGCCGTACGCCTCCAACGCCCAGACTTCCATCTCGCCGAACCGCTGGCCGCCGAACTGGGCCTTGCCGCCCAGAGGCTGCTGGGTGATGAGTGAGTACGGTCCCGTGGAGCGGGCGTGGATCTTGTCCTCGACCAGGTGAACGAGCTTCATCAGGTAGATCTGGCCCACTGTGATCGGCTGATCGAACGGTTCACCGGTTCGGCCGTCAAAGAGCATTTGCTTGCCGAAGATGGGCGGCGAGGAGTTATGCTTGCGGATGGCCTTTTCCGTCCGCTCATGCAGCTTCTCCTCTGTGAGGCCGCGTACGCGCCGCTCGCCCAGACTCTCCAGCCACAGCTCCAGACAGGCACGGCTGGCGACGCCGATTTGCTCCTCATCGAGCACGTCCGCGGCCAGGTATCCCTTCCGCTTCAGCCAGGCCTCGAAGGTGAGCAGGTCAAGATGCTCTCCGTGCTGGTGGTCGCTCTGGCCGTTCACTCCAGGGCGAAGGGCGCCCGCCTGCTGCGCTAGCCAGGCACGGGCAAGCGCGTCCTCAATCGCGTGGTCGGTGGCGCCATCGAAGACCGGGGAGACGGCGCGGAAGCCCAGGAGGTAGGCTGCCCAGCCCAGGTGTGTTTCCAGGATCTGGCCCACGTTCATGCGGCTGGGCACGCCAATGGGATTGAGGATGATATCGATCGGTGTGCCGTCCTCCAGGTGTGGCATATCCTCCACCGGTAGGATGCGGGCGATGACGCCTTTGTTGCCGTGGCGGCCCGCCATCTTGTCGCCTTCCGCGATCTTGCGTCGCTGGGCGGTCGAGACGCGAACAAGCTGGTTCACGCCGGCGGGCAGCTCATCATGCTCCTCGCGGGAGTACACCTTGACGTCGATGACTTTGCCGCGTTCGCCGTGGGGCACACGCATGGAGGTGTCCTTCACCTCCCGCGCCTTCTCGCCGAAGATGGCGCGGAGCAGCTTCTCCTCTGCGGTCAGTTCTGTCTCCCCCTTCGGCGTAATCTTGCCCACGAGGATGTCGCCTGAGGCGACTTCCGCGCCGACGCGGATGATGCCGTCCTCGTCGAGGTCACGCAGGCTCTCTTCGCCGACGTTGGGGATGTCGCGGGTGATCTCCTCCGGGCCCAGCTTCGTGTCTCGCGACTCGACTTCGTGCTTTTCGATGTGGATTGAGCTAAACTGATCTTCCCGCACGATCCGCTCAGAGATGACGATAGCGTCCTCGAAGTTGTAGCCTTCCCAGCTCATGAAGGCGCAGAGGACGTTCTGGCCCAGCGCGAGCTCCCCGTTCTCCGTGGAGGAGCTATCGGCCAGCGTATCGCCCGCCTGCACCTGCTGGCCGTTAAACACCGTGGGCCGCTGATTGATGCAGGTCCCCTGGTTGGAGCGAACAAACCTGAGCAGTGGGTAGGTCTTCTCCTCGCCATCTTCGTACTGCACGGTGATCGCAGTGGCGCTTGCGCTGGTGACGGTGCCGGCGCTCTCGGCCAGGACGACCTGGCCGGAGTCGGCGGCGGTCCGGCGCTCAACGCCGGTGGTGACAAGCGGCACCTGAGGCCGGATCAGCGGCACCGCCTGCCGCTGCATGTTAGCCCCCATCAGCGCTCGGGGCGCGTCGTCGTGCTCCAAGAACGGGATCAGCGACGTCGCGACGCTCAGGATCTGCTTGGGCGTTACGTCCATGTAGTCGATGTGCTCCGGCAGCTCCGTGTGGAAGCGCTCGCCTTGGCGCGCCTCTACGCGTTCCTCCAGGAAGTGGTTCTGCTCGTCGAGCACCGCGTTCGCCTGGGCGATGATGTAGTCTTCCTCGCGGTCTGCCGAGAGGTAGATGATGTCCGTTGTGACGAACGGACGGACGGGCACCTGTTCGATGCCGGCCTCCGCCAGACGCTTCGCGACCGCCGGCGTCACCTCCTGGCTGGCCTCGGCGATGACGCCTCCGCGCGGGCCGGTCAGCGCTTCACGCATGGTGCGGCCGATGAGTTCGGGAGAGTCCGGCGGAAGCTCGCGGATCACTCTGCGATAGGGCGTCTCGATGAAGCCATACGGGTTGAGCACGCCGTAGGTGGCGAGGTTGCCGATGAGGCCGATGTTCGGGCCCTCCGGCGTCTCGATCGGGCAGATGCGACCGTAATGGCTGTAGTGGACGTCGCGCACGTCGAAGCCTGCCCGGTCGCGGGAGAGGCCGCCCGGCCCAAGAGCGGAGAGCCGGCGTTTGTGCGTCAGCTCCGCGAGCGGGTTGGTCTGGTCCATGAACTGCGAAAGCTGGGAGCCGCCAAAGAACTCCTTCATGGCGGCCACCACCGGCCGGATGTTGATCAGCGCGCTGGGGGTCGCCTGGTCCGCGTCCGTGATCGTCATCCGCTCGCGGACAACGCGCTCCATGCGGAGCAGCCCGATGCGGAACTGATTCTGGAGCAGTTCGCCAACCGCCCGGACGCGACGGTTCCCCAGGTGGTCAATGTCGTCCGGGCGGCCATGGCCGTTGTTGAGACGGATCATCTCCCGAACAATGGCCATGAGGTCCGCGGGCGTGAGCGTCCGCGTAGGCTCTTCGACCTCCAGGCGCAGCCGCTTATTCAGCTTGTAGCGGCCTACACGCCCCAGGTCATAACGTCGCGGGTTGAAGAAGAGCGACTCGACGAGCCCCTTTGCGTTCTCTAACGTGGGCGGGTCGCCGGGCCGGAGCCGCCGGTAGAACTCGAGCAGCGCTTCCTGCTTATTCTCTGTTGGCTCCTTCGCCAGCGTCGACTGGATGTACTGATGATCGGGATGGGTATCATCTGAGGCGAAGGCGGCCAGCATCCGCTCGTCCGTGCCAAGCTCTTCGTCATTCAGCTTCTCGTCCGCGTCGATGGCTCGGAGAAGCGTCGTGATGGGGATCTTGCGCTTACGATCGACCTTTACCGAGAGGATGTTCTTGTTGGACGTCTCGAATTCTAGCCACGCGCCTCGGCTGGGGATCAGCTTCGCGTAGCAGAGCTTACGGCCGCTCGTAGCGTCCGGCTCCAGCTTAAAGTAGCAGCCCGGCGAGCGCACGAGCTGGGAAACGACGACGCGCTCGGCGCCGTTGATGATGAACGTGCCTTGCTCGGTCATGAGAGGGAAGTCGCCCATGAAGAGCTCTTGTTCCTTTACCTCGCCGGTCTCCTTGACCAGGAGCTGTACCCAGACCTTCAGAGGTGCGGCGTAGGTCATATCGCGCTCGCGACATTCCAACTGCGAGTACTTTGGCTCACCAAAGGAGTAGGGCCGGACCTTCACGGATGAGACCTTCGCCTTCCGGAGCGCCTGTGCTGCGCTAAGCGTGAGCGGTTCGCCCTTGCTCGCTACCGTCTGACGCCCCACCTTGATGTCATCCAGGGGAACCAGCCCGACGTACTGTTCCAGATTCTCCTGGCGGTCCGCGGGTGTGATCTCGCGGGTGAACCGCATCTCCATCCGTTTGCCGGTGAAGTCCTGGATCGGCGAGATCTCCTCCAGGAGCTCCTGGAGGCCCTCATCGCGGAACCAGCGGTAGGAGTTGAGCTGGATGAGGATCAGGTGCGGAATGTCCAGCACGTGCGGGATCTTGGCGTAGTTTTTCATCAGGCCGGGACCCAGACCGCCTGCGCGCGCTTGCTCACTCGTCACAACCATGGCGGCGCACTCCTCCTCCGTTGGCGAAGACAGCTTATACCCGTCCCTGGCCTAGAAACGGGCTTGGTTCTCCGATGTATTTCGGGGAAATAGATGCAAAGAGGTCAGCCTAGCCGTGCCCTCAGTGTAGCGAACCAAATCTGAAGCGTCAATGGTACTATACCTGATGGCGTGATGATTCACAAGCAGTAACGCTGAACGATCTTGTGGCCTAGCGTCCGCGCCTGCGTTATGCTGACGTCACTCACCGGAGCGGCGCATTCGGCCCGGCGCACACGCAAGGAGCCTGCACGGATGGATTTTCAACTCAGCGAGGAGCAGCGCCTCATTCAGGAGACGGCCCGCCGCATCGCCAAGGAGCGGATCGCTCCGCGGGCGGCCGAGATCGATGAGCAGGGCGAGTATCCGCACGATATCTTCGAGGCGTTCCGGGACGTCGGTCTGCTTGGGCTCACGCTGCCCCAGAAGTACGGCGGGACGGGCGCTGGCACGCTGGCGCTGGCCCTGGCCGTAGAGGAGGCGGCCAAGTATTGCTGCTCCTCCGGCCTCATGTTGCTGCTCAGCGCCCTGCCGACGCATCCTATTCTCCTCGGTGGCACCGAGCGCCAAAAGGAGACCTGGCTCCCGCGCTCGGCAGCAGGGGCCGCGAAGGGCGCCTTCTGCCTCACGGAGCCGAACGCTGGCTCGGACGTCGCCGCGCTGGAGAGCCGGGCCGTGCGCGACGGCGACGACTATCTCCTCACCGGTGAAAAGGTGTACATCTCCGGCGGCACCGTCGCGGACTTCGTCATCGTCTTCGCCAAGACGGACCCTGAGGCGGGAGTGCGGGGCATCTCCGGCTTCATCGTGCGGACAGATAGCCCGGGCTTCTCGATCGCCCGCACGGACCGAAAGATGGGCGTTCGTGGCGTGCCGACGGCGAACATCGTGTTCGATCATGTTCGACTGCCGCGCGACCTGCTGCTGGGTGAGGAGGAGGGTGGGGGCTTCAGCCACGCGATGCTCACGCTCAATACCCTCCGTCCCGTCGTCGGCGCGCGGGGAGTTGGGCTGGCCGAGGGTGCGCTGACATACGCGCTGGAGTTCGCGCGGCAGCGCGAAGCCTTCGGACGGCCGATCGCGGAGCTGCAGGCGATCCAGTTCATGTTCGCGGACATGGCGATCCAGATCGAGGCCGCTCGGCTGCTGGTGTATCAGGGCGCGTGGCGGGTGGACCAGAAGAAGTTCCAGCGTGAGGATGCGGCCCTGCTCTCGATCGCGAAGGCGTACGCGACGGAGATGGCGGTGCGCGTCTCGTCGGACGCACTACAGGTGCTGGGCGCGCAGGGCTATATGATGGACCATCCGCTGGAGCGTCATTACCGCGATGCGCGCCAGCTCATGATCGTGGAGGGTACGAGTCAGATCCAGCGCGTCGTCATCGCGCGGGCGCTGTTGGAGCGGGAGCTCGTCTATCCATAGCGCGCACCTCCGCACGCCGGGCTATCGGCGCCGTTCGGAGAAGGCTTCAGCTTCCGCGAGCGGCCGCTGCGCCTCGGCTGTCCAGACTATCCAGGCTGACTTCGTATCGCCATTCTGCTGAAGAAGGCCAGCGGATTGGAGCTGCGATAGGGGGCCCTCCCCGGTGAACGTGGGGTCCTGGCCGACGAACCAGATCACCAGTTTCATTTCGAGCGCCTCGGCCTCATCTAGCGCCAGGCGGAGGAAGCTGGCCTGCTCCTCCTCAGAGCGGGCGACCGCTTCGCCCTCCGTGGCTCTTGACGGATAGCCCATGCTCGCGATGGCGATGCGCCGCTCTGTGTGCGAGCTGATCGCGCTAAAGTAGTCTGCGGGAATCTGCGCAGGGCCGGGGAACGCTAGGGCGGGGTAGCTGCTCACCGCGAGGAGGTCCAACCGCGGCTCGAAGCGTTCGATGAGGTTCCACTGGGCCGGCCGGGGGCCGTCCGTAGGCAGCAGTCCGTGCAGTTCCTCCAATTGGAAGGTGGGGAAGATGACCGTATCCGGCTCAAACTCCTTCACCGCGTCGTAGGTCTCGGCGTATAGCGTGAGAAACTCCGCGAAGTCCTCCGGCTTATCCCGCTCGTATGCGTTCATCTCAACGCCAAGCGCGAGGTAGGCCGGTTGATAGTTCACGGCGATGTACAGGGCGTACTCGGTGAACGCGTCGCGGATGCGCTCATCAGCGAATCCGGCCCCGCTTAGGTCCGTGGGGAGGCCCACGAGCTGGCGACGCCCCTCCGCAGCATCTGTTGGGTCGATCGCGAGGAAGATGGCCAGACCGTTCTCTCTTGCGAGCTCCGTCTCGAGCTGCGTGGTCTGAACGGTCTCGTCCGAAGGAAAGGCGCCGCTGAGCAGCTCCTCCCACGGTGGCACTCGTTGAATCAGCACCAGCTCACCCGCTCCCGCCGGCAGTGCGAAGGCGGCTGCGTAGCCCTCCTCGGTCAACTCTGTCGGGAGCGAGCTCATCCCAAGGGCGAAGGCGCGCGGCGCTTCCGGCCGCGGCGGACTCGGTGTCGGCGCCACCTGAGGCGTCTCGCTGCAGGCGGCCAGCGCGAGGCCGAGCGCGAGCAACGCGAACTGCCTGAGCACGTGGAGGTTTCGCTTCATCGGACGTGCTGATTGTAGCGGGCAGCTTCCGACCGGCAAAGCGAAGCCGCACAGTGACTCCATTATGGGAGGGAATAGGAGAGGGCGGAGCGCGCCAACGTGAAGAGGTGTTGCACATCTGCCGCGCGCTTGCAGGCGAGGGCGGGCTCGTCCGGCAGATGGCGGAGGAGATCGCTCCCGAGCTCGTGACGCGCTAGGCCTTCACGTCGATTCGGCCGCCTTGCTGGGCCTCACGCCCAGTGATAGAATTGCCTCGATCGCTGGATCGTGTGCGGGCGTGTGGGCTAGGGCGGGCATGGATAACGACTACCTCCTTGACTATGATGAGATCATCCGGACCGTCCGATCTGCCGATGTCGTCACGTTTCGCTTCGTCATCATCAGCGAGCGCCTGCTCATCGACAATCGCTCCTCGGAGATTGATCCGCCCTTAGTGAAGGTGGTGCCGAGGGCGGGAAGCGTGCGAGAGCGTTTTCGCAGCCTGAAGAAACTGCGCCCTCGCTTCCGTATCCCGGAGAAGATCAACGCCATCTGGTGGCCGAAGGTCGTTGGCGGGCTGGTCGAGCATGGCGTGTGGGACGCTATTTCAACGCGCATCGCGGAGAGTGGCTTCGTCGAGGCCGCCGGCCAGTGCGCGAGCGTCCTCGAGGAGCTGCGCGAGCTAGAGCGAGATGCGATTCGCAACGCCATCGTCGGTAAGGAGTACCAGGCGCTCTGGGAGCGGTAGGCGCCAGCGATGGAGCGGGGCCGCTTCTTACGCCTCGTCGGCCGGGCGCTCGCCGACCTGCCCAGCCCGTATCGCGACTGGCTGGAGAACGTAGACGTCGTCGTCGAACGGCGGCCGACGCGTCGCACGCTTGAGTTCGCCGGCCTTGCGCCTGACGATAGCCTCTTCGGACTGTACGAGGGGGTGCCCCTCACGGAGCGCACCAGCGACTATGGCATGGTGCTGCCGGACAAGATCACGATATTTCAGGAGCCGCTGGAGCGCGCCTTCTCATCCAGGTCGGAGCTGGTAGAAGAGGTGCGGCAGACGGTTCTTCACGAGCTCGCACATCACTTCGGCATCTCGGATGAGGAGCTCGAACGGCTCGGCCTCGAATAACCCAGAGCGCCCAACTACGATGCGGGACGCGGTGGTCGCGAGAGGCGGCACCGCGTCCGATACTTCTTTTGGAATAGCGTCGGCCAAGGGCCGGCAGCCCGTGACGAAAAGATGTGCCACCGCTCATGATGCCTCCGTTGGCGCCGCCGGCGCTCGCTCGGTGCTATGCGCGGCTCCGTTCGATGCTTTCCGCTGAGCGTGGCCAGACGCTCACCGAATACTCACTCCTCCTGACGCTTGTCGCTGTTGGTGTGACCGTCACGGCTATCATCGTGTTCCGCACGGCGCTCGCTGCGGGCTTTGACGCCATGACGACTTGCCTGCTGAACGGCTGCTAGAGCGTCGTAGACTCCTCGCCGGCGCGGCCCAAGACGTGGCCCGCCGGCGGGCTCGATGGCTTCCCGCCGTCCACGACGAGTGTGCCGTTGACGAGCACGTATGGGATGCCTGTCGGGTAGCGCCGCGGCTCGTCGTAGGTGCCCGCATCGGCGATGCGCTCCGGATCGAACACCACCAGGTCCGCCCACGCCCCTTCGCGGATCAGCCCGCGGTCCGCCAGGCGGAACTTCGTCGCCGGGAGCGAGGTCATGCGACGCACGCCCTCCTCCAGCGAGAAGAGCCCCTCCTCCCGGACGTAGCGCCCGAGCACGCGGGGGAAGGTGCCGTAGAGCCGTGGATGGGGCTTGCCGGTCGGCGAGGGCAGGCCGTCGGACCCGATCATGCAGGTGGGGTGCCGCAGGACGCGCTGGACGTCGCCCTCGTCCATGATGAACATGACCGCGGCAACGGCGTTTTCCTCTTCGCGGAGGAGGCGCGCGGTCGCCTGCTCAACCGGCAAGTCCATCATCTCCGCCACCTCGTCCAGCCGCTTGCCTTCGTATTGATGCTGGTGTTTGACGGACGCGACGAGAATGTCGTGCGGATCCATCCCGCGGACGAGCTGCCCGTTCAGCGTGAGCGCGGCGAGCGCGGTGCTTGCGGCCGTGTAGGGGTAGGCGTCGATCGTGACATCGAGCCCGCGCGATCGCGCCGCGTCGATGATCGGCAAGGAGCGTTCGGTCGCGCCCCAGTTCGTGCGGCCGCTCGCCTTGTGGTGCGAGATCTGCACCGCCACGCCCGCCTCTTCGCCGATGCGGATCGCCTCCTCGACGGCCTCGATCAGGCGCGCCCCTTCGTCACGGATGTGGCTCACGTAGAGGCCGCCGTACCGGGCGACGACCCGCGCCAGCTCGATCAGCTCCTCGGTCTCCGCGTAGGCGCCAGGGCGGTAGATGAGCCCGGTGGAGAGGCCCAGCGCGCCGGCCTCCATCCCGATGGTGAGCTGCTCCTTCATCATCTCGAGTTCGCTATCTGTGGGAGCGCGGTGCTCCCAGCCCATGGCGAACACGCGGAGCACGCCGTGCGGCGCGAGGAAGGCGGCGTTGACGGCCGGCCCGGCGTGGCGAACGGCGTCGTAAAACTGCGCGAGCGATTCCCAGGAGAACGTCTGTACCGGCCCCAGGATGCCTTCGACGCCCCGCGCGTAGAACTCCTGGAACCGCTCGTTCGCGGGAGCGGCGCCGGCGCCGCAGTTGCCGGCGATCACCGTTGTGACGCCCTGGGCCGCCTTGAAGTCGAGGCCGGGGCTGTTCAGCAGCGCGACGTCGTCGTGCGAGTGGACATCGATAAAGCCGGGGGCGACCGCGAGTCCCGTGGCGTCGATTACACGCGCCGCCGTGCCGGTGGCTTCTCCCAGCCGGGCGATCCGGCCGTCCGCGATGGCGACGTCGCCTCGCTGTGACGGACCGCCGCTGCCGTCGATGATCGTGCCGCCCCGGATGAGGGTGTCGTACTGGGCTTCGCTCATCGCGGCGGCAGCCTACCGCATGGAGAAGGCGGGCGGCAAGCGCGCGCCGTGGCCCTGTTTCTTGACCGCGCATCCGGCCTCTGGTACGTTGATCCTGCAGCAAGAGGCCGGCGAGGCGGCACGGACGACTGCCCTGCTCGCAGCGAACGAGCCGCTGGACGGGCCGGCGGAACGCCGTGGTTCATTCGTCTGCGGAGCATCGCCCGGTACTCCAGACATAGAGGAGGAGAGAATCGACGATGGCTGACGTCAAGTTGGCGGTAGACCCGCGCATAGTTACTGGCAAGAAGGTAAAGGCGCTGCGCCGGGAAGGGATCATCCCTGCGCATCTCTATGGCCGCGACACCGAATCGTTGGCGGTGCAGGCTTCGGAGCAGTCGATGCTGAACCTGCTGCGCTCAGCGGGCGGCAACGCCATTATCGATCTGCAGATCAACGGCGAGGACGCGCCGCGACCAGTGGTACTACGCGGCGTCCAGCGCCACCCAGTCACGGGCGATCTTGTCCACATCGATTTCTTCCAGATCTCCCTCACGGAGACGCTTCACTCTGAGGTGCCGCTCGTGCTTACGGGCGAGGCGCCGGCGGTGGGTGTCTACGGTGGCGTGCTACTCCAGAGCCTGGCCCACGTTACCGTGGAGGCGCTCCCGGGCGATATTCCAGAGCAAATTGAAGTGGATGTGAGCGGGCTGGAAGAGCTGGACACAGCGGTCTTCCTTCGCGATCTTGCGTTCCCACCGAACGTCGAAGTCATCGCCGACCTGGACCAGGTCGTCGCCAAGGTCGCACCTCCGCGCCTGCAGGCAGAAGTAGATGAAGAGGCGGCAGCCATCGAAGGCGAGGAGGGCGTTGAGGAGGCCGCGGAGGGCGAGGAGGCCGCGGAGGATGGCGGCGAAACTACGGAAGACGAGGCCGAAAAGAAACGGGGTTAGCCCGTACGTCTTGCAGCAGCCGCCACTCTCAGCGCCTTCGCTCACGCGGGGGCGCTGCCCGTCTAGGCGAGGCGCTTCCCCAACAGTTCTCGGTAGCCGCGGAGTAGATCGTCTGCTCTCAATGCGCGTCTTCCCGCGCGCTGGGCGCGCACGACGGCGAGCGTTCCCTGTCCGCAGCGCACGGAAAAGCCGGCGCCGGGGGGTGCATCGGCGCTCGCGGGGAGCTCCAGCACCGTCCCTGGCGCGGCGGCGGGCTCTTCAGCTAACGGCCACGCCTCTAGAATGCGCAGTGGTTCGCCGTCCACGCTGGTCGTCGCGACCGGCCACGGGAGGTATGCCCGCACGCGGCGCCAGACCTCGGCAGCGGGGAGCGACCAATCGATCACCGCGTCTTCGCGCTTCAGCGTCGGCGCGTAGCTTGCCTGCGCGTCGTCCTGGGGCTGGGGCGTCAGTTCGCCGCGTTCCCAGGCGGGTAGTACCTCTAGGAGGAGGCCGGCGCCCAGTTCGGCGAGCCGGGCGCTCAGCGATCCCGTCGTATCCTCCGCTTCGATCGGCAGCGAGCGCTGGGCGAGGATGGGCCCGGCGTCCAGCGCCAGCACCACCTCCATGATCGTCACCCCCGTCGTCGCTTCGCCGGCGATGAGCGCCGCCGAGACGGGCGAAGCGCCGCGATACTTCGGTAGCAGCGACGCATGGACGTTCAGGGTGCCGCGCGAAGGGATCTCCAGCAGCGGTTGCTTTAGTATCTGCCCGTACGCCGCGATCACCAGGGCGTCCGGCTCCAGGGCGCGAACCGCGTCCAACGCCTCGGGCTGATTGACCCGCGCCGGTTGGAGTACCGGGATGGCGTGCCGCTCGGCGAGCTCTTTCGCGGGCGGCGGACGCAGACCGCGGCCCCGTCCAGCCGGACGGTCCGGTTGGCACACCACGCCCGCCACATGATGTTCGCTCTCGATCAGCCTGACCAGCGCGGCCAGAGCGAAGCCCGGGGAGCCGAGGAAGACGATGCGCACGGCGTCGATTCTACCACAGGGCAGTACGGACGAAGACTAGCTGCCTTCGCCGACGATGTCGCTCACGTGCCCGCGAACGTGAAGTATCGCTATGGAGTTGATCACGTCCGCCAGCAGGCCGCTAATGCCCCCGGCGGAGAGGATCGGTCGGGAGAAGAGCGCCTCGTCGGCGCTCTCAACGGCTGCGATGGTTGCCCCGCGGTTCTTTTGGAACTCCTCCAGCAGCTCGGCGACGGAAGCATCCGCGCGCTTCTCCACCTGGCGTTCGTTGTAGCTGTCGATGCCCCCGCGCGCCGGTCGGGGTGGGGCTGCCTTCGCCTCGGCCGGCCCCGCTGTGCTCTCGTTCGCCGTTGCGGCGCCCGGGGGCGGAGTAGCAGCCTGGCGCGCGAGGTCCAGCAGGCGCGGGTAGGTCCACTCGATGGACGCAACGTGTGCGAGGATCTGGCGTCCGTTCCAGCCGTTCTCGTAGCGTCCCTCGCCGAACTTCTCTTCGGGGAGAGCGCTGAGACGCTCGACCGCCTCCTGCCCGCCCGCGCGGAGGGCTTCGATCAGCTCCGCTTTCGTGAGAACTTGTTGTTCGTTAGCCATCGCTGCTCTGTCTCCAGTCTGGTGTGTTTACGGCGCGGGTGGGGCGCTACCGTGCAGCGTCGCTCAGAGGCCGAACCGTAGCCGTGTCGTCGATGTCGACGGCGAGCGCCGCGCTGGCATCGCCCATCGGCAGCACGATCTCGAGGTAACCGCCGCTGCCGGCGAGGGCGGCCAGTCCCTGTGCGTCCGCGTACGTGTGCACGGGCCCTCGCACGCTCTGCCCGCCGATCTCGACCGCGAACGGGCCTTCTGGCAGATCTTCTGCGCGAGCGTCCGTCACAACGTTGCCGAAGCGGTCGATGTGGACGACGCGCGCGTCCAGCATACCATCGTCGCGCCGGGCTGCGCGCAGCGGCGGGAGAGCGCAGACGCTCTGCACCGGCTCACCCACCTCGTGCGCGGGCACCCCGCGCGCGAGGTACGCGGCGATAGGCGCGAAGACATCACGGCCGTGGAAGGTCGCGCTCACGGTCTCGCGAAGCAGCTCACGGTTCGTAATGGCGAACGCCAGGTGGCCCGCGGGGAGGGCGACCTGCCCCGCCCCCCGGTCCGCGGCCGGGCGCGTCTCCTCGGGCAGTGCGGCGGAGAGGACGCCGTTGTCCGGCCCCACGAAGAGTCCGTGCGGCGTTGCGATCACGAGTCCCCGCCTTTGGCTGCCGACCGTCGGGTCGACGACCGCCACGTGGACGCTGTCCGGTGGAAAGGCCGGCCACGCAGCCTGCGTGAGGAAGACCGCCTGCACCAGTCGCTGGGGCCGCACCGCGTGGCTCACGTCGACGATCGCGGCGTCGCGGCAGATGCCCAGGATGACGCCCTTCATCACGGCGACGTAGTGGTCGGCGAGGCCGAAGTCTGTCGTCAGCGTGATGATCGGTGGCGATCCGGCGTCATTCCTCCTCGGCACTCGGCGGCTCCGTCTCGACGAACCAATCGTGGACG
>JADFNZ010000021.1 GCA_022563135.1 Chloroflexota bacterium
GATGGAGGGCACGCTCACGCTGCCGTCGCTTCTGGTGATGGAGCGCCACCCGGAGGACAACCCGATCGAGAGGCTCTTCAAGGATCGAAACCGGGAAGAACACCTGGCCGATGCCATTCGCCTGGTGCAGAACTCGGACGTGCTGGATGAGTCCTACACCGTCGCGAGAGACTTCTGTGATCGAGCCGTTGCTGCGCTGGCACCCCTACCGGACACAGAGGCCCGCGCCGCCCTGACGGACATTGCCGACTACGTGCTCAGCCGCCGCGCCTAGGAGGCGTCTGGACAACTGGTATACTGATCATAGGAGGTTCGTTCCAGTGCCCGTCTATGAGTACGCCTGCATGACCTGCAGGAAGACCGTCAGTCTTCTCGTCAAGCGCATCGGCGACGACAGCCAGCCCGCCTGTCCCCAGTGCGGCGGCGAAGACCTCCACCGGCTGATTAGCCGCTTCGCCTTTCACCAGTCGCTCCAGAGCAAGCTCGACCAGCTCGATCCGATGTACGACAAGATGATCGACGCCTCCAACCCCGACCTCTCGTTCGACAATCTGGTCAAGCAGTACGGCTTGGACAGGCCGATGAAGAAGGACAAGGACTATCGCGGCTCGCCGTGACGTCCGGCCCGGCGTGTGGACGTAATGACGGCCTCAGGGCCGTCGGCCTGTTTTGGGGCTATCGAAGAGAGCGTGGTAGCTTACCGCGTGTGGGCCGGACGCCGGACTTCTGCATCTTGACGAGCTCCTTCCGGCGTTGGTGGCTCTTCTCCCGCTCGATCTCTACTTCGCCTTTCGTCTTCCTCGGCGGCGGCTTCGGCTTGTTGATCTCAGGGTGCTCCCACGGCCGCATGGGACCGCGCGCCCGCTGTTTGACTTCCTTCCCCAGGTGCCAGTACGTGCCCTTATCCGGCAGCCGCCGCGGATACCCCTCGCGGAACGTGAAGGCCGCGAACGTCGTTGGCATGATCCGCTCGCCGTCTTCTTCGCAGATGGGGCACGGCACAGGATCCGCGGATTCCCGCATCGGGCGCAGCGCCTCGAAGATGCCATCGCAGTCGGTGCAGTAGTACTCGTAGAGCGGCATGGCACACTTCCTCTCGATTCCAGCGCCCGTCATTATAGCCCGCAGATTCAGCGCGGGCTAGCGCGGCGGACGGTCCTCCAGAGGCGCGGCCTGCGCACGGCGTCGACGAACGCCGCGGAGCGCACGTCGCGGTCGAGCGCATGATGGATCGCGCTTCGCAGGTGGCGCTCGAGCTCCCCGATGATCTGCGGCGACAACTGTGCTTCAACGGCCGCCTCGAAGTCGCCGTCCTGTAGCAGCCTTGCCGCTGCCAGCGCGTTCGCTGAGAGTGCCCGAAGCGCCGCGTTCTCCCCCGGCTGGCAGCGGAGGCAGACGACGCCGCCTGCTCCGGCGGACCAGGCGTTCGCTGCGCCGGCGAGCGAACCCCCGCAGACGACGCAGCGCTCCAGTTCCGGCCGGTAGCCGAGCTCCTCGAGCAGCGCCATCTCCAGAAGGCGCACGACGAGATCGAGCTGATCGTGCTGGGCGAGCCGGCGCAGCGTATCGAGCAGCAGCCGGTAGATCGCGAAGTTCTCTGCCCGCTCCTCGGTGGAGCGGTCGACCAGCTCTGCCACGTAGAGCGCTCTGCTCAGCCGATCGAGCCCATCCCGCAGCGGTTGAAACGTCTCGATCGTCTGCGCCTGGGTGATAATGTCGAGATTGCGGCCACGGGCGACGAGATATGAGCCGTGAGTGAGCGGCTCGACATGGCCGGCGAGGCGGCTCTTGAGCCGGCGTACGCCCTTCGCCACCGCATCCAGCTTCCCGAAGTTCGCGCTGTAGAGCGTGACGATCTTGTCCGCATCGCCCAGCCTGCGCTGACGCAGGACGATGGCTGAGGTTTTGTAGACGCGAGGCGGTCTGGGCATGAGGTGCGGCGAGAGTCCACACGCCGAAGGGCGCGGACTACACCTCCTGGCGGTGCTCCAGCGCCCGGGCGAGCGTCTGGTCGTCCGCGTACTCAAGGTCGGCGCCGGTAGGCAGACCGCGGGCGAGGCGCGTCACGCGGACGTCCGCAGTCGAGAGGAGGCGGCTCACGTACATCGCGGTGGCTTCGCCTTCCAGGTTGGGGTTGGTCGCCATGATCACTTCTTTCACCTCGCCGTTGCGGAGGCGGGCGTTTAGCTCGCTCAGTTTCAGGTCGTCCGGCCCCACGCCCTCCATAGGTGAGATCACACCGTGGAGCACATGGTAACGGCCGCGAAAGTTGTGCGCTCGCTCCAGCGCAAGGATGTCGAGCGGCTCCTCCACGACGCAGATCATCGATCCGTCGCGCTGCGGATCGGTGCAGATGCCGCACGGATCGACCTCAGTGACGTTCTGGCAGGTGGAGCAGAGGACGATCTTCTCCTTCAGCTCCACCACGGCGTTCGCCAGCGCGCGCGCCTCCCCTTCCGGAACACGCAGCAGGTAGTAGGTGAGGCGCTGGGCGCTCTTGGGGCCGATCCCCGGGAGCTTGTGGAACGCCTCGATGAGGCGGGCGACGGGTGCGGCGGTGGACGTGTGCCCGCCGGTGAGGGGCGCGCCTTCATTCATCGGCCGTGCTACTGGAGGCCGAGGCCGAACTGGCCGGCCAGGCCGCCGAGCTGCTGCATCTGTAGCGCCTGCACCTTCCCGAGCGCTTCATTGACCGCAGCGGTGACAAGGTCTTCGAGCATCTCGATGTCGTTAGGGTCGACGACCTCCGGCTCGATCTTAAGCGACTGAACCTTGAGGCCGCCGGAGACGGTGATGCTGATCGCGCCGCCTCCTGCGCTGCCGTCGACGGTCTGCTCGTTGAGCTCTTCCTGGGCCTTGAGCACCTGCTGCTGCATCTGCTGGAGCTTGGCCATCATGTCGCGGTTCATTCCCATCGCGAAGCCTCCTTACCCGCCGTCGCCGACCACTTGACCGCCCGCCTCCTCAGCAGCGCGGACGAGGTGGCCACTCTGCACCAGTCGCTGTCCCTGGACGTTCGGTTCCAGGACGCAGCGAACCTGCCGTCCTTCGCCGAGCACCTCGTCCACCGCCTGCTGGAGCAGCCGCAGACTCTCGCCTCCGTTCGCCTGGATCCGGTCCAGGTGCATTTGGTGGCGGAACCCGAAGACCAGCTCCTCCTCAGATGCCTGGATAATATCACAGCCGCTGTTGAGCAGCGCGCCCGTCTGGTAGCTGAGCTCCCGGGTCCGTTGGTAGATCTCGTTCCAGTACGAGCGCACGCCGGCCAAGAGCGGCGATGCCTCGCCGTTCGAGGCCGCGGACGCCTTAGCGGACGCCGCCTCCTCGCCCGGCTCAGCCTTGCCGCGACCGCCTGCGGCCTGTGCCTCCACCGGCGACTGCGGTTTCGGCGGGGGCTCCTGCTTAGCAGGCACGGCTTCCGCCCTCGCGGCGGCCCGCGGACGCCTGTCTTGCTTCGCGGTGGCCTTTGGCCGATCTGCCTGCTTGGCTGGGGGCTGCGGCGCAGGGGCCGCCTGAGGCGTCGCCGGCGCTGGCGCGCTCGCGGCGAGGGAGACTGTCGCGAGCGCCAGCTCCAGCGGCAGCGGAGAGAGCGGATCGGCGCGTAGATCCGCTTCGCCGAAGGCGCGGAGCGTCGCTACGACGCGCTCCGCGGGCACGTCGGCGACCAGCGATCGCATCTCCGCTATCTGCTCATCGCTCCAGAGGTCCGTGGCCGGGGCGCCCGCCTTCGTCAGGAGTAGTCCGCGCAGGTGGCCGACGACCTGTCGCTGGAACTGGCGCAGGTCGATACCGTCGTCGCGGACGGTTGCGATGACGGCCAGCCCCTCCGCGAGCTCGCCGCCGAGCGCATGGGCCGACAGCACGGCGCTGCGCGGGTCGACGACGAGGTCGAGCCCTTCGCGCACCTGTTCGAGCGTGAGCGTCGTGCCGTAGGAGTCCGCGAGCTGCTGGAGCAGGTTGATCGCGTCGCGGGCGCTGCCGGTGGCGGTTCTCGCGATCACTTGAAGCGCCTCCGGCGGACAGTCGATCTTCTCCTCGCCGCAGATGTGGCTCAGCCGCTCGACCATGGCGGCGAGCGGAAGACGCCGAAAATCGAACCGCTGGCAGCGCGAACTGATGGTCGCGGGCACTTTGTGCGCCTCGGTGGTCGCGAGCACGAAGACGACATGCCCGGGCGGCTCCTCCAGCGTCTTGAGGAGGGCGTTGAAGGCGGGCTCGGTGAGCATGTGCACCTCGTCCACGAGATAGGTCTTGTACGGGCCCGATGTCGGCGCGAAGTTCGCCTTTTCGCGCAGGCTCCGAATCTCGTCGATGCCGCGGTTGCTCGCCGCGTCCAGCTCCACGAGGTCGAGCGCGCGGCCGTCCAGATAGGTCTGGCAGCTCTCGCATGCGTTGCACGGCTCTCCGGCCTGGGGCTGCGTGCAGTTGAGCGCCTTCGCCAGCAGGCGGCCTGTCGTCGTCTTCCCTGTGCCGCGGGGCCCGGAGAAGAGGTATGCGTGGGCCACTTTGTCCCCCGCGAGCGCGTTCGTGAGCGTACGCACGATGGCGTCCTGCCCTACGAGCTCCGCGAAGGTGCGCGGTCGCCACTTTCGATAAAGGACTTCGTTGCTCATGCTGAACATCCGCGCGGTGGAAGCGCCTGGTCACGGGCTCGCGGTTATTGTAACAGCGACCTGCCGCCGCCTCAATGCGCCGCCTTCCCCAGCAGGTCCTCCTCTCGTTCCCGCATCGCGCGAGCCTCACCGATGGACTCGTGATCGTAGCCCAGGATGTGGAGGATGCCATGCACCAGCAGGTGCGCCAGTTCGTCCTCGATGTCGCGTCCTGCTTCGCGGGCCTGCCGTTCCGCCGTGTCGTACGAGATCGCGACATCGCCCAGGTGGGCCATCGCCCGAGGTGGCGTGACGAAGCCGTCGCCGGCCTCTGACGCGAAGGAGAGGACATCGGTTGCGGCGTCGACGTGGCGATAGCGCGAGTTGAGTTCGCGCATCGACCGGTCGTCGATGATGGCGACGCTCAGCGCGCTTGGCGCGGGCGCTCCCTCCGCGGCAAGCGCGCGGCGAGCGAGAGAGGTGAGCGGCCGGCGGCGGACCCGTCGAGCGAACTGGGGCTCAACGTGCCACGAGACTGCAAAGCTAGACGCCGCCATCGCCTTCCTTCCGCTTGCGGGTGGCGCGCTGTTGCATGAGACGGCTGTAGAGCAGCAGGTCCGGATCGCTGTAGGCCGCCTCGCCCATCTCCGTGCCGCGCCGGATCGCCCGCATCGTCGCCTTCGTCAGCGCCACCGGCAGCGCCGGCTTCGCCACGATTCGCCCCGCCAGGTCGCGAGCGGTCTTCAGCTCGTCGCCATCGGCTGCGAGATGCGTAACAAGGCCGTACTCGTACGCCTGCTGCGCGGAGAAGCGCTCGCAGAGGATCGTGACCTCCAGCGCCCGCGCGTGACCCATGTGCCGCGCGAGTCGCGGCAGGGCGTTCCAGCTCAGCGGGATGCCAAGCTCCACCTCAGGGATCGAGAACCAGGCCGACTCGCCCGCCACACGCAGATCGCAGCAGCTTGTGAATACGACCGCTCCCCCGACGGCGAAGCCGTGCACCGCCGCGATGGTGATCTGATCGAGGTCCTCAAGCGCCGCGGACGTGCGGCTGCCGATGCCGTTCAGGTAGCGAACCTCCAGCTCGTTCTCCGAGCCCGGCTCGCTCCACTCGCTGGTGTCCGCGCCCGATGAGAACGCCTTCCCTGCGCCGGCCAGGATGACGACGCGGGTGTCGAAGTCCTCGCGCAGTCCGTGGCAGAGCGCCTGGAGATCGCGGTGCATCTGGCGGTTGATCGCGTTGCGCTTCTCGGGCCGGTTGAGCCGAACCGTCAGGATCGCGCCGTCATAGTCGATCGCGAGCGTCTCGTACGTCATGCTCCCCCTCCGCGGGCTAGGCTACCCGGCTGGCGGGCTCAGTTTAGCCGAAGATGCTGGTCGCGCGTTGAGCGGCGTCGATGAGCGGGATCGGCACGATGCCGAAGATGAGCACGGCGGCGCCCGTCCCCGCGAGCGCGGCGGCCAGCCACGGCCCCGGCCTAATATCGCCCTCCGCGGGCGCCGGAGAGATATACATGTGGCTCACCACGCGCAGGTAGTAGAACGCAGAGACGACGGCGTTCAGCACGCCCACGATCGCCAGCCAGACGAGGTCGCTCTGGACAGCGGCGTTGAAGATGTAGATCTTCGCCACGAAGCCGGCCGTCGGCGGGATGCCGGTGAGCGAAAGGAAACAGAGCGTCAGCACCAGCGCCAGGAGCGGCGCCCGCCGCCCCATGCCGGCGTAATCCGCGATCGCGTCGGAGCCGGTGCGTTGGGAGATCGCGAGCACGACGAAGAACGCGCCGAGGTTCGTGAAGACGTACGTGGCAAGGAAGAAGGTCACACCGCTTGCGCCCAGCGCCACGCCGCTGCCCGACGCGGCGATCGCGGCGACGCCGATCGCGATGTTGCCGGCCTGTGCGATGGAACTGTAGCCGAGTAGCCGCTTGATATTCGTCTGGAGCAGCGCCATCACGTTGCCGGCGGTCATTGAGATCGCGGCGACCGCGGCGAAGAGGTTCGACCAATCGCTGCCGACGAAGCTGTCCGGCCCAAAGCCTTCATAGAAGACGCGCAGAATCAAGGCGAAGCCCGCCGCCTTGCTGCCGACGGAGAGGAACGCCGCGACGGGCGTCGCCGCCCCCTCGTATACGTCCGGCACCCACATCTGGAACGGGACGATCGCCGCCTTGAAGCTGAACCCCGCAGCCAGCAGCACGATGGCCGCGATCAGCACAGCGCGCGTGCCGGAGTCACCCTCGGCAACGAGCGAAGCGATGCTCGCCCCGCCGTCCACCGCGACGAGCTTCGTCGTGCCGGAGATGCCAAAGAGAAACGCCATGCCGTACAGCATCACTGCGGAGGCGATGGCGCCGAGCAGGATGTACTTAAGGCCGGCCTCGCTCGCGCGGTCGTCGCGCAGGAAGCCGGCCAGGACGTACTGGGAGATCGCGGTCATCTCCAGGGCGATGAAGATCAGGATCAGGTCGCGTGCCCCGGCGAGGAGCATCATGCCGCTCGTCGCCAGCATCAGCAGCGCCCAGAACTCGCCCTGGTAGCGGAGCTTCTTCACGTAATCCGCGGACGCGAGGATCACCAGGCCCGCCACGCCAATGAAAAGGAACTTAAAGAAGATGCTGAAGGTGTCGAGCGAGAAGGTGCCGCTGAACACGACCGCCTCGCGGTCGCGGAGGATGAGTACGACGGTCCAGATCACCGCCGCGGTCAGGCCGCCCAGCGCCCCGAACGGCAGCCAGCCCCGGTGGCGCTCCCGCAGGACCAGGTCGGCGCCTAGGACGAGGCCCGCCGACACCATCAGAATCAGCTCCGGCCCGAGGCGGTCGAGATCTTGCAGCATCTTCCCCTGCCCTGCCCTAGCCCAACCTGCTCGCCATCGGCCCGATCGCCTGTTCGATGACGTCGACCAGCCGTGACGGGAAGATGCCGACGGCGAGGATGACGGCGAGCATCGCGGCCATCGGTACTTGCTCCCACCAGGCCGTCGTGTCGGGCAGCGCTGCCCAGCGCGGGTTCGCCGGGCCGAACATGACGCGGCGCACCATCCAGAGGATGTACCCCGCGCTCAGCAAGATCCCGATCACGCCCAGGATCGTGGGCGCGGCGAAGCGCCCCGCCGTTCCGAGAAACACCGTCACCTCTGCGACGAAGCCGGACATCGCCGGCAGGCCGAGCGACGCGAGCCCGGCCATGAGCATCACCGTCGCCAGGATCGGCATGCCGTGAGCCAGCCCGGAGAGCTCGCCGATGTCGCGCGTATGCGCGCGGTCGTAGATAAAGCCCACCATGACGAAGAGGAGGCCCGTGATGACGCCGTGGCTGAACATCTGCAGCGTCGCGCCGGTCATGCCGACCTCCCCTAGCGCGGCGATGCCGAGCAGCACGTACCCCATATGGCTGACGCTGGAGAAGGCGATCAGTCGCTTCAGGTCGGTCTGTCGCAACGTCAGAATCGCCCCGTAGAGGATGCTGATCGCAGCGAGCGAGGCCATCCAGACGGCGTAGTCCTGCGCGGTGCCCGGCATGATGCCGATGAGGATGCGCAGGATCCCGTAGCCGCCCATCTTCAGCAGGACGCCGGCGAGGATCACGCTCACGGCGGTCGGCGCGTCCGTGTGGGCGTCCGGCAGCCAGGTGTGGAGCGGAA
This sequence comes from Chloroflexota bacterium, assembly GCA_022563135.1. The sequence continues at coordinate 8,239 of JADFNZ010000021.1, forward strand.
CGATCGGCAGCTTGATCGCGAAGGCGGCGAAGATGAGGAAGAAGACCGCCGCGAGCGGCAGGAGCGGCTCCGTCAGGTCGGCCTCCCGCAGGGCGACCATATCGAACGTCGCGGGCTCCGCCGAGAAGGCGAGGACGAGGAAGCCGACGAGCATCAACGCGCTGCCCGAGATCGTAAAGAGCACGAACTTCATCGCGGAGTACTCTTTGCGGCCGCTGCCCCAGATAGAGATCAGGAAGAACATCGGGATCAGCTCCACCTCCCAAAAGAGGAAGAAGAGGATCAGGTCCTGCGCGGCGAAGACGCCCATCACGCCCGTCTCAAGCGCCAGCAGCCACATGAAGTACTCCTTCACGCGCAGCTCGACCTTCCAGGAGATCAGCATGGCAACGGTGAAGAGGAGCCCCGTCAGGACGATCATAGGCAGGCTGAGGCCGTCGACGCCGAGGAAGTACTGGACATCGAAACCGGCGTCTCCGGCGCCGATCCAGGTGAAGCGCTCGGTGAACTGAAGCCCTTCGTCGCCCCGGTCGAACAGGCCGAACAGCACCAGCGAGCCGACCAGCACGACACCCGTTACGCCCAGCGCGAGCCACTTCGCCTGCCGCTCCTCGCTCCGCGGCAGCGTCGCGATGATCGCAGCGCCGACGGCCGGCAGAAAGACGAGGAACGTTAGCATGCGGAGCTCCTCTGCCCGCTCATAAGGGGTTCAGCAGGATCGCCAGCCAGCCCGCGAGCAGCAGGCCCGCAAACGCGATCGACGCGTAGACCTGCACCTGCCCCGTCTGGAGCAGCCGCAGGCCCTGTGAAGCGACGCGCGTCGCGGTTCCCAGTCCGTTTGCGATGGCGTCGAAGACGTTCGTATCGATCCAGGAGAGCAACGCGGTAACGCCGCCGAGGACGCCGCGCACGAAGAAGCCCTCGTAGAGATCGTCCAGGAAGTACTTGCGCTCCAGCAGTACGTGCACGGGCCACGCAGCTTGCCGGACGCGCTCCGACGAGAGCACCCGCGCGCCGTAGAACAGCCAGGCGCTCCCGATGCCGGCGAGCGCGAGCGCCGAGGAGCCGAGCGCGATGCCCCAGCTAAACTCGAACTCGTGCAGAGCAGCGGCGGTCTCCTCCGGGATCGCGCCCAGCAGCAGGTGCTCGATGCCGCCGGCGACGTTCACGAAGCCGATCAGCAGCGCGGGCACAGCCAGCACTACAAGCGGCCCCGCCATTACCCACGGCGACTCGCGAGGGTGGGCGGCATCGGCGCCGTGGCCCTCCTCCGGCTCCGCGCCACCCTGGTATTCTCCTTCGAAGGTCATGAAGATGGCGCGGAACATATAAAAGGCGGTCAGGAACACCACCGCCATCGCGACGGCGAAGAGCGCCGGCTGCTCCGTCCAGGCGTCGCCCAGGATCTCATCCTTGCTCCAGAAGCCGGCGAGCGGAAACACGCCGGCCAGACTGAGCGACCCGATCAGGAATGTCGCGTAAGTCCACGGCATCATGCGGCGGAGGCCGCCCATGCGGCGCATATCGAAGGTGTTCGTCGCGTGGCTGACGCTGCCGGAGCCGAGGAAGAGGAGCGCCTTGAAGAACGCGTGGGTGAGGAGGTGGAAGATGCCCGCGACATAGCCGCCCAGGCCGATCGCCAGCATCATGTAGCCGAGCTGGCTGATCGTCGAGTACGCCAGGACGCGCTTGATGTCGGTCACGACCACGGCAAGCAGCGCCGCCATCAGCGCTGTCGTGGCGCCTATCGAAGCGACCGTCAGGCTCGCGCTCTCCGTCGCCTCGAACACCGGGAAGAGCCGCGCGACGAGGTAGACGCCTGCCGCCACCATCGTCGCCGCGTGGATCAGCGCCGAGACCGGCGTGGGGCCCTCCATCGCATCGGGCAGCCAGACGTGCAGCGGGAACTGCGCGGACTTCCCGGCCGCGCCCGCGAAGACGCCGAGCGCGAAGAGCGTGATCACGCTCGAGCTGATCGCACCGGCCACGGCGAGCCCCTGGATCTCCGCGATGTCTAGCGTGCCCGCCTTCACCCAGATCAGGAGGATCGCCAACAGAAAGCCGAGATCGCCCAGCCGCGTGACGAGGAACGCCTTCATCGCCGCTCGCACCGCCGCCGGCTTGTGGAACCAGAAGCCGATCAACAGGTATGAGGAGAGGCCAACGAGCTCCCAGAAGACGAACAGCACCAGGATGTTATCGACGAGGATCAGGCCGAGCATGGAGGCGGTGAACAACGACATGTAGGCGAAGTAGCGCGAGTAGCCGCCATCGCCCGCCATGTACCCCTGCGAATAGACCTGCACGAGCAGCGCCACCGCGGTGACGACGAGCAGCATGATGGCGGTGAGCCCGTCGACGCGCAGGCCGAGGTTGATCACCAGCTCCGGCCCGGCCGGCGGTGTGATCGTCAGCCATTCATGCGGGCGGAACGGCAGCGGCGTGCCGTCGGTATCGAGCACGCTGTCGAGCGCCCAGAGCGAGAAGACGAACGACAGGGCCAGCGCCGCGATCGTGAGGTAGCCGCTCCATCGCGGGTACGGACGCGTCCACAGCGCAATCGCCACCATCGACCCGATCGGCAGCAGGAAGATGGACCAGACGACGCCCTCAGGGATCTCCGGGAGCAGCACCTAGATCTTCCTCATCAGCTCGATGGCCACGTGCGTCTTGCTATCCGGCACCCAGAGCTCGCGCGGCGCCGTCATCGGCGCGTCCGTCTCAAACGGCGGGACCACTCGAATCGCGACGCCCTCAGCGCGGAAGAACTCCAGCCAGATCTGGGCTGTATAACCGCTCTTCACCTCCATCAGCTTCGACCACATGATCAGCGCGCTCTCACGACCGCAGGCTGTTGATCTGGTCGATGTCGATGGTCCCGCGGTGGCGGTAGACGGCGACCACGAGCGCGAGCGCCACCGCCGCCTCGGCAGCGGCGACGGTGATGACGAAGATGGCGAAGACGTGGCCGTCCAGCGGCCGGGCTGATTCGCCGAAGCGGGCGAAGCCGACGAACGTGAGGTTGACCGCGTTGAGCATCAGCTCGATGCCCATCAGCACGGCCACGGCGTTGCGCTTCGCCAGCGCGATGTACAGACCGATAGAGAAGAGCGCGCCGCCAACGATCAGTACCTCCTCCAGTCCCAGCGTCGCAGCGAGCAGCGGGACGCCCACGCTCACTCCTCCCGCACCAGCACGATAGCGCCGATCATCGCCGCCACCAGCAGCACCGAGGCGATCTCAAACGGGAGGACGAACGGGCTCACCAGCGCCTCGCCGATCTCCGTGGCGGTGCTCTCGAAGGAGCGGTCGCTCACTACGCGCCAGTCAGTCTCGAGCGCGACGAAGGTGACGCCAAAGAGCGTCAGCCCAGAGAGTAGGAGCGCTGGGAAGCGGAGGAAGCTCTCCGAGTTGTCTCTGCTCGTCTGTGGTGTCAGCATCACGGCGAAGATCATCAGCACCGAGACTGCACCGGCGTAGATGAGCACCTGCACCACCGCGACGAAGTCGGCGGAGAGGGTGATATAGAGACCGGCCACGCCAATGAAGCTCAGAATGAGGAAGAGGACGGCGTGCAGCAGGTTGCGTACGACGATGATCATCGACGCGGCGCCGACGCTGAGCGTGGCGAGCACCCAGAACGCGATGACGACACCGGTGTCCTCTACCATCGCCCCTCTGGTCAGGCCGGCGCGCCGGTCGTGCGCTGCTCGTCCGCCGCCGGCAGCGGGACATCGATCTCCTTCACGAGCCGCGCCCGCCGCGGGAAGCGCTCGTAGCCGCTCGTGAGCATCCGTGCGAAGCCTGCGATGAGCAGTCCAGCGAGGGCGAGGTTCACGGCGGCGAAGATCGGCAGGACGATACCGGCGCTGATCTCGTTCTGCCGCCAGATGAAGACCTCCACGCTGACCAGCATGACGTTCACCAGCGAGAGCGGCAGCAGGAACTTCCAGGCGAACGCCATCAGTTGGTCGATGCGGAAGCGCGGCAGCGTCCCGCGGAACCAGATCAGGATGAAGTAGAAGAGGTAGATCTTCCCGATGAAGAGCAGCCAGCCGGGCACCCACTCGTTCAGCCCGAACGTCCACCAGCCGCCCAGGAAGAGCGACGCCATGATCGCGGAGACGGCCACCGCATTGACCAGCTCCACCGCGTAGAAGAGGCCGAACTTCATGCCGGAGTACTCGATATGATAGCCGGCGATGATCTCAGACTCCGCTTCGGCGATGTCCGCGGGCGAGCGGTTCAGCTCGGCTGTCGACCCTACGAGAAAGATCAGGAACGCCAGCGGCTGGAAGAAGAGGATCCACGACCGGTGCGTCTCCTGAAACGCAACGATCTCGCCCAGGTTCATCGTGCCGGCGAAGGCGACCACGCCCAGGAGGGCAAGCACGACCGGGATCTCGTAGCTGATCAGCATCGCGATCACCCGCATGGAGCCGAGCAGCGCGTACTTGTTGTTCGACGCGTAGCCGGCCATGAAGACGATGATCGTGGTGGTGGAGCTGAGCGCCAGCAGGTAGAGGACGCCGACGTTGAGGTTGGCGAGCACCATCCCTTCGCCCCATGGCAGGACGGCGAAGGTGAGGATCGCCGGGATGAAGATGACGATCGGCGCAAGCGTAAAGACGACGCTATCGGCGTTGCGCGGTGTGAGCGCCTCTTTCTGGATCAGCTTGATCGCGTCCGCGACCGGCTGGAGCAGGCCGAAGGGCCCCACCCGGTTCGGCCCTTTGCGCACCTGAATCCGGGCGATCAGCCGTCGCTCCACCCAGATGTTGATGATCGACGTCGCGCCAATGAACGATATGATGCCAAGGCAAGCCACTAGCGCCGCGATCGCGTAGACGACGCCTTCCGGCGCGCCGGCATCGCGCAGCGCGTCCAGCAACCGGGCCACCGCGTTGCCCAGGTCGCGGAAGTCGTACCAAGGGGTGAGGAAGGGCACTAGCGGTCCACCTCTCCCAGGTTGATGTCGATGCTGCCCAGCGTCACGATCGCATCTGCCACGGTCTGCCCGATCACCATCTCCTTCAGCGCCGAAAGATTCATCAGCGAGGGCGAGCGCACGTGGAAGCGAAACGGCGTCGGACCGCCGTCGCTGATCAGGTAGAAGCCGAGCTCCCCTTTCGGGGACTCAATGCGCGAATAGACCTCCCCGGCCGGTGGCCGCAGGTTGAGCGGAACCTCTGCAATGTAGGGGCCTGGCGGCAACTGCTCCATCGCCTGCTTCACGATACTCACGCTCTGGTGCAGCTCCGCGAGGCGTACAAGAAAGCGGTCGTAGCAGTCGCCGTTATAGCCAACCGGGATCTCGAACTCCATCCGGTCGTACACGCAGTACGGGTCTGCTTTGCGCAGGTCCCAGGCGATGCCTGACCCGCGGAGCATCGGCCCGCTCAGCGAGGCGTTGATCGCAAGCTCCTGTGAAATGACGCCCACGTCGCGGCCGCGCATGAGCAGTATCTCGTTGTCGACGAGGAGCTGCTCGTATTCGTCGATGCGCTCGGGTAGCTCGTCGAGGAGCGCTTGCAGAGCGGGCATAAACTCATCAGGCAGGTCGAAGGCGACGCCGCCGATGCGCATGTAGTTCAGCGTGAGCCGTGCGCCGCAGGTCATCTCGAAGAGGTCGAGGATCTTCTCTCGCTCGCGGAACATATACATGAGCGGCGTCTGCCAGGCGCCGCAGTCGTTGATGAACGTGCCGTTCGCCATCGCGTGACTGGCGATGCGCTGCAGCTCGGCGAAGAGGACGCGCAGGTACTGAGCGCGCTCCGGCACCTCGATACCGGCCAGCTTTTCGACCGCGAGGCAGTAGGAGAGGTTGCCCGTCATCGCGGCCAGATAGTCCATGCGGTCTGTAAACGGGATGTTCTGTGTCCAGGTGCGCTCCTCGGCCAGCTTCTCCATGCTCCGGTGGAGATAGCCGACGACCATCTCCGCGTCAATGATCTCCTCGCCGTCCAGCGTCACGCGCATGCGAAAGACGCCGTGCGTCGAGGGGTGCTGCGGCCCGATGTTGATGATCATCGGCTCGGTGCTAATCGGCACGAAACTCACCGCCCCACTCGTCAGTCTTCTCCTTGGGAAAGCGCCGCAGTCCAGGACTGAAGCCTCCCGGAAGGCTCATGTAGTCCTTTCGCAGCGGGTGGCCCGGGAAGCCCTCCCAGAGGAACAGCCGCTTCAGATCGGAGTGACCGCTGAAGCGAATTCCCAGCAGGTCGAACGCCTCTCGCTCCTGCAGATGCGCCCCCAGCCAAACCGAAGCGACAGACGGCACCTCGGGGTTGTCGTGATCGGCGCGCACCTTCAGCACGAACTGGTGGTTATGCGACAGCGACGCGATATGGTAGACGACCTCGAAGCGGTCGTAGCGGTCCACGCCGCTGATCGCGATGAGATAGCGGCCGTCCAGCTCGGTATCGTCGTGCAGGAAGCGCGCCGATTCTAGCAACCGATCAGCCTGAACGTACGCACACCCGTCCTCGACCTCCGTGACGGCTTCCGGGACGGCCGCGTTGAGGCGTTCGGCAAGCTGGGAACCGGGAAGTAGCGCCGTGGCCACTATCTCCACTCCAGCGCCTTCCTAGCCCAGTCATAAGCGAAGCCGACGATCAAGATGACGAGAAAGATCGCGCCTGCGACGAATGCGGAGGTGCCGAGGTGGGGGAAGGCCACGGCCCAGGGGTAGAGGAAGACGACCTCGACATCGAAGATGACGAAGATCAGCGCGTAGACGTAGTAGCGGACGTTGAACTGTCCCCAGGCGTCGCCTTCCGTCTCCACGCCACACTCGTAGGTCGCCTCCTTGATCGGGTCGGGTCGATTTGGCCGGATGCGCAGCATGCCGAGCATGACTGACATCATGAGCGGGAGGAGCGGAAAGGCGAGCGCAAACAGGAGCAGGAAACCCGTGCGGCCGAACTGATCGATCACCTACGACGCCCCGTTTGTGAAAAACGTCTCGTACATTGGTGAAGTATATCACAGCGCATTCGTTCGAGGAACGCGGCTCCGGCGCTGGCCTATACCGCCCATTTCGCTATGATGCGGTCATGCGTCGGCTCATCTGGCTCCTCCCCCTCGGCGCGCTCATCGTCGTCGCCGCCGTCCAGGCGCCAGGTTTTTCGCTGCCCGACACTGCCCACGCACAAGAAGCCAGCGGCGGCATGAGCCTGGCAGTCAAGAACGACTGCGACGACACCGCGGAGCTGAGCCAGGTGGAGGCCGGCGAACCCTTCGTCGTCTGCATCAGCGCCGACCCGGCGCCCACCACAAGAGATGTTGGGCAAGGCCAGGTTGAGCCGGTGCAGGGCATCTCCGGCTTTGCAACTGAGGTGCTCTTCGATGACGGATTACGGCACCAGCGGCGTGACCGGTGTGAAGACGAGGTCAAGGTCAGGCGGGTAGACGATGGAGGATTCGCGTTCTGCCAGTCGTTCGTTACCAGTTTGCTCGGCGGCGCAGGTCATGCAGTCTTCACCGAGTTCGCGGAGCCGCCTGTTGCGCCATTGGACCTCAGCCCAGGGAGCACCGCACTCCTCGTTGAGATGGATTTCACCTGTATCCTCGGCGGATCATACACGCTAACGCTGACTGCCGTGCCGGACTCCTCCTTCGGAGGAACGTACGGCGATGTGGACGGATTCGAGTTCGCGCTGCGTACCGTGGGGTTCGATTATGACGGCGACACCGTGCCGAACCAGGTCGCCGACTTCGTAACGCTCGACTGCAGCGGCCCCACGGCCACCCCTTGCCCGGCGAGCGGCTGCCCGACCGCAACAGTCCCGCCGCCGCCTACCCCGTTCCCGCTGGATACGCCGGAAAGCCTTACAGCTACGGCTGATGCGCTTGCCACGGCGGGAACGCCGAGCGACGGTGGTGACGATGGAGTCCTCGGTTCCCGGGACACCGATGATGGCGGCGCCAGCGTATGGCTCTGGGTGGGCTTAGGGGTGGCCGCGGCCGTCCTTGCCAGCGGCGCTGCGTTCGAGGGCTACCGTCGGTACTCCCGCAGCCAGCGCGGCTAGACGAAGGCGCAAGCCTTGAACAACAAACCAGTGTAGCCAGTGGTGCGGACCATGGCTGGTTCGATGAGAGACATCGTCGTCCTGGTGGACGTCGATAATACCCTGCTTGACAACGATCTGATCCGCTCGCGCCTCGGCGAGGCGCTGGCAGATGCGCTCGGCGAGGAGCATGCCGACCGCTTCTGGGAGATCTACGAAGCAGTGCGTGAAGAGAGCGACTTCGTCGACTTTCCGCACACGATCGAGCGCTTCGGCCGCGAGTGCCCGGACACGGGCTGCGTCGGCAGAGTGAGCGCCGTCCTCTATGACTTCCCGTTCCGAGAGTTCGTCTATCCGCAGAGCCTCGATGTCCTGCGCCATCTCAGCTCCTTCGCCACGTCTGTGATCCTCTCGGATGGCGACCAGTTCTTTCAGCGCTACAAGATACGTGTTGCAGGTCTGGAGGAGGCCGTGGCGGGCAACGTCCTGGTCTACGTGCATAAAGAGCAGGAGATCGCGGACATCAAACGCCGCTTCCCAGCCTGGCACTACGTGATGGTGGACGA
>JADFNZ010000022.1 GCA_022563135.1 Chloroflexota bacterium
GTTTTCTTTATACATCCGTGGGATACGTGTCCCAATGCGGTTGCCGCCAAGATGCAGGTTGTAGCGACCCGGCGCTTTACCCACCAGGCCCACTTCCGCCAGCATCGCGCGACCACAACCGTTCGGGCAGCCTGTTACACGCATCACGATATGCTCATCGCTGACACCATGTTTCGCCATTAAATTATCGATGTTGTCGATAAAAGACGGCAGGAAACGCTCTGCTTCCGCCATCGCCAGCGGGCAAGTCGGGAATGACACGCAAGCCATCGAGTTTTCACGCTGCGGCGTGACGGCATTCATTAACCCGCTCTCTTTGGCGATCTTCTCGATCTTCGCTTTCTCGCTTTCCGGTACACCGGCGATGATCAGATTCTGGTTCGCCGTAATGCGGAAATCGCCTTTGTGGATCTTCGCGATCTCCAGCAGGCCGGTTTTCAGCGGACGCGCCGGATAATCAAGGATGCGACCATTTTCGATAAACAGCGTCAGGTGCCAGTTATCATCAATGCCCTTAACCCAGCCAATACGATCGCCTCGTCCGGTGAACTCATATGGACGGATCGGTTCAAATTTGATCCCCGCGCGACGCTCCACTTCCGCTTTAAACGTCTCAACCCCCACGCGCTCCAGCGTGTATTTGGTTTTGGCATTTTTACGATCGGTTCGGTTACCCCAGTCACGCTGAGTTGTCACGACGGCTTCGGCCACCGCCAGCGTATGCTCCAGCGGCAGATAGCCAAACTCACTCGCGGTGCGGGCGTAGGTTTTCTTGTTGCCGTGTTCGATGGAAAGCCCACCGCCCACCAACAGGTTAAAGCCCACCAGCTTGCCGTTTTCGGCGATCGCCATTATCTCCGCCGGTGCAGCTTGGCCCACCTCGAAAAGATCGACCTGGTTCGTGTGCGCGACGACGACGGGCGGCGTAAACGGCTGGCCGCCGGTCAAGTTCTCGATCGTTACGGTGTAGGTGCTTGTGTCGGTCTGGGCGCTGGCTGCCCCGCCCGCAGCGAACGCTAACACGGCGGCCGCCACGATCGACAAGATTCCAACCCTCACAGGATGCCTCTTTCGCATACCATCCTCCTTCTATCCGTTCCCAATGGGAACAGGCCTAGCTTTGGGGCTAGCGTACCGCCCTCCAGTAGACGAAACGCTAACGAAGATTACGAAATTCTTACGATGTTCCCGGGGCCTCTTGTCAAACGCGAGGACCTTCGGCGGCCCGTTATCCTTCGGCTCTGCCCAGATGCAGCAGCCGGATGAAGTTCGTCCGGCCTGCCCGCCCTCTGCGCGCCGCGCCCACGACGACGACATCGCCACCTTCAGGCAGGAGGCCCTTCGATCTCAGCTCCCGAGCGATGCTCTCAGCTACGTCTTCGCCGGACGCGGAGCCCGCTACGAGCGGCATGACGCCACGCCACAGCGCGAGCCGGCGGGCGGCAGACGGCTGCTCGCAGAGCGCATAGATCGGCACGCCGGGCCGGAGCTTCGAGAGGATCTGCGCCGTTCGACCGGAGCGGGTAAAGGCCGCCAGCGCCGCCGCTCCGACCTCCGTGGCCAGCGTCACCGCCGCATGGCAAACAGCATGCGATTGTGTTCGGCGGTGGCCGCTGGGCGGAGCCGTCGCGATAGTCTCCGCCTCCCGCGCGATGCGGTCCATCGCCCGCACGGTCTCCACGGGAAAGTCACCGACGGCGGTCTCGCCGCTGAGCATGACGGCGTCGGTGCCGTCGAGCACGGCGTTCGCGACGTCGGACGCCTCGGCGCGCGTCGGCTGCGGGCGATGGGTCATCGACTCCAGCATCTGCGTCGCCGTGATCACCGGCTTGCCGAGGCGGTTCGCCCGCGCGATGATCCGCTTCTGCGCGACCGGCACTTTCTCGGGCGAGAGCTCCACGCCAAGGTCGCCCCGCGCCACCATCACGCCGTCGAACGCGCGCAGGATGCCGTCCAGCTGATCGAGCGCCTCCGGCTTCTCGATCTTCGCGAGGAGCGGCACCTTCCGCCCCGCCTGGCCGATGATCCGGCGCGCCGCCTCCGCGTCCTGCGGGCGGCGAACGAAGCTCAACGCCACCATGTCCACGCCCTGCTCCAGCCCGAACTGGAGGTCGTCCTTGTCCTTGTCGGTCAGCGCAGGAGCGCGGATAGCGACGCCGGGCAGGTTCACGCCCTTGTGCGCCAGGAGCCGGCCGCCTCGCACGACGACGCACTGCACCTCTTCATCGGTGCACGCCTCCACGCGAAGCTCCATCGCCCCGTCGTCGAGCAGGATTTTGTCTCCGGTTCGCACGTCCTGGGGGAGCTGCCGATAGGTGACAGTAGCGACGTTCGCGTCCCCCGGCACCTCGCGGCTCGTGAGGCGGAAGGAAGCGCCCACTCGGAGCTCGACGGCCGGCTTTGCAAGCGTGCCAATGCGGATCTTGGGCCCTTGCAGATCCTGGAGGACGGCAACGACGCGTCCCGCCTCCTCCGCAACCGCCCTAACCAGCGCGATCGCCTGAGCATGCTTCGCGTGGTCGCCGTGAGAGAAGTTGATGCGCAGCACGTCGGCGCCGGCATCGACGATCCGCCGCAGCACCTGGCGGTCCGCCGTGGCCGGCCCAAGCGTGACGACGATCTTCGTCCTGCGCATCACACCCATTGTAATACGCCGCGCCGCGTGGCTGCGGACGCGATACTGCGATGGCAGCGCCACGGCGCAACTGTGCTGCGGCTCACTAACTGCGGGTGCCCCATAGGGTTATGATCAAGTCAGGATACAGAAGACCAAGAGCCTGGCGCGATCTTCACTGGAGGGTGGTTCGCAACCGAATGCCGCGCCCGCAGGAGACGCGAAATGATGCAGCGCTTCAGTTCCCAGGCCCTCCGGCCAACCCCTGTCGCGGCCGCTTGGCTCGCGCTGGCAGGCTTTACGGCCCTGCTGGCCGCTTACGTAGCAGCGTTTTCTTACTCGACGTGGGAGGTCGAACTCACTCGCGGGATTCAGGCGGCGAGCCCGGGGGCGCTCGATCACGTGGCCGAGTTCATGACGTTCATCGGTCGATCGCCAATCTCGACGGTGTTGCCGGCCATCGCCATAGCCGCACTCTGGCTCTCCGGCCAGCGCCGCCTCTCAGGGTTCCTTGCCCTGACCGCGCTCGCGAGGCTGATTGCTCCGATCGTAAAGGTGCTCGTGGACCGGCCTCGGCCGGCGGCGGCTCTGGTCGACGTGGCCAATCAGCTCAGCAGCCCCAGCTTCCCGAGCGGACACGTGCTGGGCGCGACGCTCTTCTACGGCTTCCTCATCTACTGCGCCGAGTATGCGATCCCGAACCGCCGCACGCTTCGCCGAACGATCCAGGGCGGTCTCGCCCTGATCATCGTCCTGATGGCCTACGCGCGGGTTCAGCTTGGCGAGCACTGGCCCACCGACGTGTTGGGCGGGTTCGCTCTGGGCCTGCTCATCCTGGCCCTCATCATCGGCCTCCATCGTCTCCTTGGCCGGCCGGGCCACGAGGAACGGCTCGCACCGGCCCCCGCGAAGAGCTGAGCAGCGCCGCGACGGCGGCCGCCGGTGGCGCGCCCGTCTGCGCGCCGGGGGCTGTGCATGCCTACGCTGTCGGTTAGACTAAATCCGCCGCCACGCGCAGCGACGCGTTCAGGTTGGAAACGCTCTGGTTGGAGGGTAGCGACATGAAGATCGAGTCCGTCTTGGCCACAAAGAGCACGAGCGTGACCACGGTTCGCCCCGATCAATCTCTCAAAGCTGCCGCGGCGCTGCTCGCGGAGCATGACCTGGGCGCGCTGATCGTCGTCGGAGCGGCCGGCGAAATCCTAGGGGTGATCTCCGAGCGCGACATCGTGCGCGAGGCGGCGCGAAATGACGGCGTGCTCGCCCAGACCGTGAGCCAGGTGATGACCACAGATGTCATCACCGCCGCCCCTGAGGATGACCTGGTGGCCATCCTGGAGACGATGACTACGGGGCACTTTCGCCACCTCCCTATCGTGGACCACGGAGAGCTTTGCGGGATCGTCTCGATCGCGGATGTCGTGAAGGCGCAGCTCGACGACTATCGAGGCGAAGTTGACACGCTCCAGACCCAGATCATGGAAGAGGGACAGAGCTAACGTGCCTCTGAGACGCCCAGACGCGTGCCGCAATCGACGACACTTGCGGCACGCTGGGAGAAAGGAGCGCACGCATGGCCGCCGTCGGCGCTGACACAGATCCGCTGCGCGTCGCGATCGTCGGCTCTGGCCCGGCCGCGTTCTACGCCGCCGAGCACCTGCTCAAGCGAGATGAGCCGCGCGTCGAAGTCGACATGTTCGAGCGGCTGCCGACGCCGTACGGCCTCGTACGCGCCGGCGTCGCGCCCGACCACTACAAGATTAAGTCCGTGACGAAGAGGTTCGCTGAAACCGCAGCCATGCCGGGGTTTCGCTTCTACGGCTTCGTCGAGGTCGGCAAGGACATTAGCGTGTCTGATCTGCGGGAGCACTACCACCAGATCCTCTACGCGATCGGCGCACCGACGGACAAGCGCATGGGTATTCCCGGCGAGGAGCTGCGCGGCAGCTATGCGGCTACCGAGTTCGTCGGCTGGTACAACGGACACCCCGATTTTCACGACCTGACCTTCGACCTGTCCCAAGAGCGCGTAGCCGTCGTCGGCGTGGGGAACGTCGCTGTAGATGTCGCCCGAATCCTCTGCCTCACTCCTGAGGAGCTGGAAGTCACGGACATCGCCAGCTACGCGCTGGAGGCGCTGCGCCAGAGTCGCGTGAAGGAGGTCTACCTGCTGGGGCGGCGCGGGCCCGCACAGGCGGCCTTCACGAACCCCGAGATCAAGCAGCTCGGCGAACTGGCCGATGCCGATGCCGTCGTTCTGCCGGAGGAGGCGGAGCTCGATGAGATAAGCCGCGCCGCGCTTGAAGCGAGCGATGACCGTTCGACACGAAAGAAAGTGGAGATTCTCCAGAGCTATGCCGCGCGAGAGGCATCGGGGAAGAGCCGTCGTCTCTTCATCCGCTTCCTGGTATCACCGGTCGAAATCCTCGGTAACGGCGCGGGTAACGTATGCGGCCTGCGTCTGGTGAAAAACGTCCTCGAACGGACGGAGGCGGGCACGCCGAGCCCGAAGGCGACAGACAAGTTCGAGGAGTTGCCGGTCGGCCTCGTCTTTCGCTCCGTCGGCTATCGAGGCGCCGCGCTGGCCGGCGTCCCCTTCAACGAGCGCTGGGGAGTCATCGCCAACGACGGCGGAAGGGTGATCGATACAGAGACCGAGCGGCCGGTCGCCGGCGAGTACTGCTCGGGCTGGATCAAGCGCGGGCCGACGGGCGTGATCGGCACAAACAAGCCGGACTCCATCGAGACAGCGAACTGCATGCTGGAGGACGCCGCCAGCGGCTCGATCCTTCAGCCCTCCAACCCACGCGCGTCTGACATCGAAGCGCTCGTACGCAAGCGCCAGCCCAACTACTTCTCGTTTGACGACTGGCTTCGGCTCGATACAATGGAAGTAGAGAGGGGGCAGGCGCAAGGGCGTCCGCGGGACAAGTTCACGCGCGTAGAAGATATGCTCGCGGCGCTTGGGCGTTAGCTTCGAAATTGGCCATGGGCACGCGCAGCCGCTCCGGCACACCGGAGCCTCCCTCACCGCTTACCGAGGTGGCGGCATCGGCCTTCGCTCGGCCCCGCCCAGGGCGCCATAGAGGAGCCGGGGGAATCTGCATTGACCGATGATCCACCTGGTCCAAAAGAACAGCTGAGCCACGAAGCGCACTCGGAGGTTACGGGCGGCCTCGCCATCCGGGTTCTGCTCGACCGCGTCCACGGCACTGCGACCAAGAAGTACGAGCCTCTGTGGTTCGTCAGACTTCTATACTGGCTGGCGTTTCAGGCGCCGTTTCCCTACGTTCGCAACGAGGCATCTCTCCGGGCCGCCCGCGCGCGCCGGGTCATCGCGAGCCGGCTGACCGAGTTCTGGTTCGGCACCGACCAGGTGGCCGCCACACTCGACATCCGCTGCGATGAGGAGGGCTGCATCTTCGTCACTCAGCTCATCGACGGAGACGTGCCCAAGGACAAGAAGCAAGCCCGGGCTTACCTGCGAAAGATTGCGCCGCTCTTCCAGGAGGTGGGGCTGCCCACCTGGCAGGTCAATCCCTTGAATCCCAAGGCGACGGGCAACATCATCGAAACGCCGGACGGCGACTACAAGATCATCGACCTGGAATCGGGCGTGGCCTCGCCGCTGATGCCGATCGGCCAGTGGATCGACGCGATCAAAGCGGGGATGATCCCGGTGTTCGACGATGTGTTCATCGACAAAACGCGAGCGTACATCGAGAAGCATGGCGAGGAGATCGAGGCGGCGATAGGGGCAGATTGCCTTCGCGAACTGCAGCAAGCGACTGATGAGTATCAGGAGTGCGCCGAGCAATGGCAGGCGGCGGAGCTGCGCATCTGGTCCAAGCTGCTACGGGCCGTGCTGTTTGTCGGTGGCATCCTCCTTTGGCCGCTCAAGCTGCTGTGGCCGCCAACCATCTACCGGATGATCCGTGGTGCTTTTCGCCAAGCGCGCGGAGGACGAGAGCTGGCCACCAATTGGGCGCGCGGCGCGGTCGAGCGGCTCGTCGAGGAGGGCAGCCTGGACGAGGAAGAGGGCGAGAAGGCGATGCGCAGCCTGGAGGCGCCAGAGACGATCGCCGTCCTCGGGCATCTTGGGGCGCACATCGCCATAAGCGTCCCGCTAAGGTTCCCTTTCGGCAGCGCGGCCCGGTTCGCCTGGACCATCTTCTTCCGCCTCCGCGCGGAGGTGCGCGCCTTGTTCGGCCGGGCGTCGAAGGAGGAGCTGCGCGGGGCGCGACAGATTCACACACTCGCGGTCGCGTTCCTCTCGGCGCTCCCCGGCCTCGGCACGTTCGCCTATATCGTCGCGGAGCCGTTGCGCAAGAACCGGCCGCTGCTGGCCGTCCTGCTGGACGAGGGATTGCGCAAGATTCCCTTCCGAATGTACGAGCGTCAGCACCTGGCGGTGCTCACCTGCTGGCTCGCCTGCTCCGGCCCCGGATTGGCCCCGAGGATGGTCAAGGACCGGTGGCATTCCCTGCGACCGCACCATCTCGTAGAGTGGGCGCGGGACTCGGCGGCGTACCTCGGGCCGCACCTGAACATGGTGAGAGGCATCCTCGCGGTGAACCTCGTGGCGCTGATCGTTGCTGGTACCGTCTTTCTCCTCACCTCGGATAGGTTCGCGGAGCAGAGTGGAGCAAGCTGGGCGGCGACGTTTGGCGAGTTCGGGCCAATCCAGACGCTGAAGGCCGGGCAGTTACTGCTGGCAGGCGTGGCGGGGTACCTCATCTACACGCGCTTCTGGCGTCTACCGCAGGCTGGGCAGCGCATCGACGCGCCGGGCAGCTTCTTCTGGGTCCTCTCGGGCGCAGGGCTGCTCTGGCTGGGCGTCGACGACTATTTCCAGATTCACGAGCGTTTGGGCGTTGTGTTGGAGGAGGGCTTAGGCATCACGATCCCTTTGCTCAACAACCCGGACGATATCATCGTTCTCGGGTACGGGCTGGTGGCCCTGACCATGGTCGCTATCTTCCTAGGCGAGCTCCTGCGATCCCGCGCTACGTTCGCGCTACTGATGGCTGGCTTCGGATTCTTGATCATCTCTCTCGCCGTCGACTTCTTCGCGACGGAGGGAACGTCTCTCGCCGGTGTGGAAGACCCAACAAACCTTATCGGGACGGGATTCATCCTATCAGCCTACCTGGTGAAGCTGCGTGAGGTATCCAGCGAGCTTCCGGGCACTCCCCAAGCGCTGGTGGCGAGCAGGGTGCCGGGGGTGTAGCGCGGTCGCTTCGCTCACGAGCTGATCGTCGCCGGACGCAGGACGACGACGTATGCGAGGAGGCAGCCGCGACTCACGCTTTGGGCTTAGCGGGGCCGAGCCGGTCGAACCTGGGCGGCCGGCGCTCCATGTACGACGCCAGCCCCTCCTTGAAGTCCGGCCACCTCGCGCTCTTCTCCATCAACGCCTCCGTCTCGCGCATCGCCGCGCCCAGCGGCAGCATCAGATGGCCGTAGATCTGCTCCTTCATGTTCGCGATGGAGCGCGGGGAGCACTGCGCGGCCAACTCGCGGACGAAGCCCTGCGCCTCAGCCAGCAGCGCGTCCGCCGCGACCACGCGATTGACGACGCCTAGCTGCAGCGCCTCGTTCGCGTCGAACCGGCGGCCGCTCCAGAGGATATCGAGCGCGCGTGCCGTGCCCAGCAGGCGAGGCAGCAGCCAGCTCAGGCCGTGCTCCGCCACCAGCCCGCGCTGGGCGAACGCCGTCGTGAAGAACGCCACGTCCGAAGCGAAGCGCAGGTCGCAGAACATCGCGATGGAGAAGCCAAAGCCGGCGCAGGGGCCGTTGACGGCGGCCAAGATCGGCTTCCGCACGGCGAGCAGGTAGGTCAGGCCGCGCTGGAAATCATCGGCGGCGGCCCCGTCAACTTTGGCAGTCTCTTTCGGTTCCGCCGGTGGCCCACCGAGGTTCATCTTCCCGGACGCCTGAATCTCCTGCAGGCCGGCCATGTCGGCGCCGGCGCAGAAGCCGCGCCCCGCACCGGTGATCACGATGCCGACGACCTCTTCGCTGCGCTCCGCTTCCGTGACCGCATGCCGGAGCTCCCCGATCATCCGCGCCGTGGTGGCGTTCAGCTTCTCGGGGCGGTTGAGCGTGATCGTGGCGACCGGGTCCTTCACTTCGTACAGAATCTCTTCGTACATGGGCGTCTCCCTCTACAGCATCTTCGTAGCGGACGCATTCTACACCATGCTCCCGGTACAGGTCTGCGATCGGCAGCTATGCATCCTCTCACGCGGCAGCGGCCCGCTGCGCCACAATGCGCTCGGCGATCGCGGCACCATAGTGTAGCGTAGCTCCGCGCGACGGCGGACATGCGCTGCTCAGGATCGACAGGTGAGCTAGGCTAACAACGGCATGACGACGGACCAGCTTCATCAGGCAGACGCGGTGTTCGAGGGGGGCGGTGTGAAGGGCATCGCGCTCCTCGGGGCGCTCAGCGTGATGGAGAAGAGCTGGCGATGGGAGAACCTTGCTGGAACTTCCGCCGGCGCGATCGTTGCCGCGTTCGCCGCTACCGGCATGTCCGCACAGGAGATCCGTCGCGTTCTCGACAAGATCGACCTGTCCAAGCTGATGGACACGGGTTGGGAGGAGAAGGTCGATTGGATCTTCTCGCGGCTTTCCCTGCTCCGGTTCGTGCCCCATGTCGGCATGCTGCGGGAGCACATCTTCAGCATCATCAAAGATTACGGTATCTACGAGGGGAACGCGTTCATGCGGCTGGTGGAAGAGAACCTCCCGCCAGGCGTCACCACCTTTGGCGACCTGATCTATGACCGGACGCTGGCCAAGGACTCGCCCTACCGCTACAAGCTGCGCGTCGTGGCCTCCGACATCACCGCGAACCGAATGCTGATCCTGCCGCAGGACATCCAGCATTTCGGCCGCGATCCGGACGACCTCAGAATCGCCGAGGCGCTGCGCATGAGCATGAGCATCCCCATCTTCTTCGAGCCGTGGACGTTGCAAGACAAGAAGGGGGTCAAGCACTACATCGTTGACGGCGGGTTGTTGAGCAACTTTCCGGTCTGGATGTTCGATTCGCCCGTCGATGAACAGCCCGCTTGGCCTACGTTCGGGTTCGATCTCCATGACCCGGCGGACACGGCGGACGGTCACGCACCGCTGCCCGAGGACGTGGACAAGACGGCCAACCTCTTCGACTTCGCCGAAGGCATCGTGAGCACGCTCGCCTCCGCGATCGACCGGCGCTACGCTGCCAAGCGGCACTGGGCGCGCACCATCCCGATCAACAACCTTGGCATCTCCACCACCAAGTTCAACCTGACGGCGAAGGAGAAGGACGATCTTTGGGCATCCGGTGTCAAGGGGGCTGCGGCGTTCATGGAAAAGTGGGGCGCGCCCGAGGAGGGGTTCGCGAAGTGGAAAGATGAGTACCGAATGGACGTTGAGGACGCCCAGCGAGAGTTCGCCAGACGCCACGGAATTGTGCTCCCCTCATGACGCAGTTAAGCAATCGAGAGATACAGATACGCGTCGAGGGCTACGCGGCAGACAGCCCGCAGCGGGTCTACCTCAAGATCGACGGCATCTTCGGCGCGAAGACGCGTGCCGCGGTGATGCGATTTCAGCGCGCCTACGGGCGGGCCGTCGATGGCATCGCCGGCCCGCAGACGACGGCGGCGCTGCGACAGCTCGAACGCTCCGGCGGCGACACCGCGCACTTTCGCTGGCGCGAGTTCGAGTCGCGCGACGGCCAGAGCTTCTCCGGCGGCAGAGAGACGGGCCGGAGGCTGCGGGAGAACGTGCGACGCCTGATGTGGAAGCTGGAGGCGCTGCGCCAGAAGGCGGGAGACCAGCCCGTCACGATCAACTCGGGCTTCCGCAGCGTGGCGCACAACCGCGCTGTAGGCGGCGCTCGCAACAGCCAGCACATGTACGGCATCGCGGCCGACCTGAGCATGGCGACTAGGACGCCGCGTCAGGTGCAGGCGCTGGCGAAGAGCTGCGGCCTGAGCGCGGTGATCCGCTATCGCGCGCACGTCCACGTGGACAGCCGCGCGGAGTACCGCTACAACGCCGGCGCGTGGTACTGGCCCGGCCGCGTCTTCTAGGGCGCCTAGGGAGAGCCGCAGCGCCGCCACTACGCCGAAGTGGTCGGACGGCCGGAGCGAGCGGCCTAGCTCCAGAGAAGCGAACCGGGCGGTGTGGGCACGGCTGTACGTGCTCCATGCTGCCCCCAGCGTACGAGCGGAGATCGCGGCTAGGAGGCGGTCAAGACGAGAATCAAATTTGCGGGCTTGAAGAGATATCGAGCGAGTGGTATCATTGCGCACCCAGAGACGGCGAGATAGTTCCTGGCGATGCAGCAAGGAGGTTCCATGGCAAGCGAAGAAACGCTAGCGGTCGTTCACGATGATGACCTTGAGAGCACCCTGCGAAACCTGGGAGTGCTCAAGAACATTGTCGACGGCAGTATGAAGTGTCCCTTCTGCGCTGACGTGGTTGCGATGGACACTCTTCACTCCATATTTCCCGATAGCGGTGCGATAAAGGTGAGCTGCGACAAGCCCTCCTGCGTGAAGGCGCTGTACGCCTGGATGGATGAGAGGGCGAAGTCATGAACGTAATAGCCCTAGTCCTACTCGCAGTATTAGGGCCGACAACCCTCCTCATCTTGGTGGGCGTATACATATTCCTTATGCATCCCGAGAAGATAATGATTTGGTCTGGCATTATCTGGCGCCTCCTCAGCATGCTTGGTGCGTTGTTCAAGGGGGCCCACAAACAGTACGTGCGTCTCGACCTCCAAGGTAGGCTCAACGAATTCGCCAAGAAAATGGAGAACGAAGCCCCGTTCCTAGCGGGGACTAGGGTTCACGTTGAATGGATCGATCCGGACAGCACACGCAAGAGCTTTCTCGAAGATGATCGGATTGTCCTTCGACTGAGAAGGGATGATCGCGATGAGACAAACTTCGTCCACGGAGCGTACATGTTCGTCTCGACGAGCCTCGTGGCTAAGGCCAAGCGCTACCTGTCACCTTCACAGAGAAAATCTCTGGATTTATTTTCCACGACCAAAGTCCTTCAGATGGAGAAGCGAAGCGTCGTGAGCCGCTTTGTCGATGACTACCTTCATCCAGAAACCGCGGACCCCAACTCAAAGGTCAGTGCTTATGTGGATAGCTTCGCGAAGATTGATGCAGGTGGGCTGTTCAACTCGGTCGTATTGCAGGAGTTAGATTTTCTGGGCGACAAGGTCTTCGGCAAACGACGAGACGAGCGAATCATCAAAGAGGTTGATTCATTGCTAGAATTTCTCGAACCCATCGCAGCCCGAACGATTGGTGAAGAAAACGATCTCAACTTCCACAAGGAGTACTGCCGGTTCGGACTCGTGATTATCGGTAAGCCATCGAAAGTGTCCGCCGGGGGCTACCAGCCCTACGTGGGTTACATCATGAGCCACCTGCGTCCGCTGGCGACTGAGACTATCTACTTGCTTGGGCGTTGGGAAAATCAGGCACTGCTTGATCGCGTCTGTGACGAGGTCTCAGATTCGTACGAAACGATTCAGACAAGGAAGTCCAAGGTCAAGCTCAAGTACGG
This sequence comes from Chloroflexota bacterium, assembly GCA_022563135.1. The sequence continues at coordinate 12,203 of JADFNZ010000022.1, forward strand.
TGTCGGTCCGCCGGTCGAAAAAGAACAGTATCTCAAGGTGTTGAGACTTCCGGGAGCCGAGCTGATACAACCATCAAGCTAGCTAAACGGTTCGTTGTTCCTAGGTTCAGGTGCCGAGAGCCGGGCGCATAGACACCCAGCACCAAGCGCATCAGCCGGCGGCGGGGAACCCCGCCGAACGCAGCCGGCGGTCGGGAAACTGCGACCACGTTCGGCGAGGGGGCCTAGGGAAAGAGGCGCAGCGCCGCCACTACGCCGAAGTGGTCGGAGGCCCAGAGCGCGCTGCCGTCCGCCAGCTCGAACGGTTCGTCCAAGAAGACGCGCGCCTCCGCCGCCTGCCCCGCGAACGCCTCCGCCGGCACTAAGAACAGGTAGTCGATGCGCTTCCGCTCCTCCGCCGGCTGCGCGTCCGTGACCGCGTCCTGGCAGCAGGTGTGGCCGGGCCCGCCGGGATCGAACGCGCGAAAGACGTCGACGAATCGTTCGGTCAGCAGATCGATCGTCGGCGAGCCCTCCTCTGCGTTGAAGTCGCCCATGAGGACGGCCGGCAGCTCGCGCGGGCGAGAGGCGATCCAGTCCGCGAGCGCTTGCGCCTGCGCGGCGTTCTTCGTCGCGTCGCCGGAGTTCGTGAGATGCGTGACATAGACGTCGAGCGGCCCCCAGGGCGTCGCCAAGGTGGCGCGCAGCCCGATGCGGTTCTCCGTATCGCTGACGCGCGGCAGATCGATGCTCTCGCTCTCGCTGATCGGAAAGCGGCTGAGCACGGCGACGCCCTCCTCGAAGTCGATGTTGCGCACGAGCTGTTCGTTCTCTTCTGTCGTAAACGAGAGCAGGTTGGGATTGCTCCGCTGGTAGACGTGCTCGAAGTTGAGCATGCGCGCCAGCTCCGCCGCCACGTCGCCGCCGTAGGACGTGATCGAGGCCTCCTGCACGCCCACGATGTCGACCTCCTGCTCCCGCAGCGCCCGCGCGACGAGACCGAGACGCTCCGTCAGCGTCTCGGCGTCCGTCTCGGAGAAGAAGCCGTGCAGCAGGTTGACCGTCGCGACACGGAGCGCCGGGGCGGGCCCCGCGGTTGGCTGCGCGGGCGCGCTTCCGCCGCCGCAGGCGAGGATCAGCGCGGCAACGAGAACCAGAGCGCCGGACAGACTGAGGCGCTTCAACGAACCTCACGATTCACGGCAGCGGCGCTCCCGCACGGGCGAGGCGCGGCAGCCATCGCCAGAGCACGATCAGGCCGAACAGCCACTGGAACCAGCCGATGATCGTGCGGCTTATGTCCTCGATCACGTCGACCGCCACGACATCGTCCAACCACCGCTGGTAGTGGAGGACGTACTCCTGCGCCATCTTCGGCACGAGCAGGATGGCGAGCCACATACCGAGCCGCCGCGGCGTGAGGACGTAGCGCGGGTAAAACTGGAGCAGCACGGCGTTGAAGAGGAAGAAGTTCTCGAAGAGTGCCGGGAAGAAGAAGAGGAACTCGCGCATGTTCGTCGCTTGGAAGAGGATGACGCCGATCGCGCGAAAGCCGAACAGCCCGGTCGCCGTCCAGCGCGCGAGCGGCGCCCAGCGCTGGGCGACGACGACTTCGAGGCCGAGATAGTACGTGTCGAGGAGCTTATCGAGGTTGTGATAGCTCCAGAGGCCGCCCAGATCGATGACCGTCGCCAGCACGATGTCCAGCGCATCGACGGCCAGCGCGAGCAGGCCGCCGGCGAGCGGCCAGCGCAGGATGGAGAGCGGCACGACGAGGCGGATGACGACGATGATCGCCGTTTCGGCGGTCACGGTTCGTTAGCGGCGCTGGTCCCGGCGGGTGATCGCGTTCACGTCCGCCAGCTCCTCCGCGCTCAGCTTCCATTCGGCCGCCGCCACGTTCTGCTCGACCTGCTCCGGCTTCGTCGCGCCCGCGATGACGCTGCTCACGTGCCCCTGGCTGGCCAGCCAGCCGATGGCCAGCTCCACCATGCTGTGGCCTCGCTCCTGCGCGAAGGACTCCAGCTTGCCCAGCACGGCGAAGTTCTCGTCCGTCAACACGCGCTCCGCCATCGGGCCGGCGCCGGCCAGACGCGTCCCTTCCGGCAGCTCCTCTCCCTTATGATACTTGCCGGTCAGGAAGCCACTGGCCAGCGGGAAGTACGGCAACACTCCCAGGCCATACGCGTTGCAGGCCGGCACCAGCTCCCGCTCGATGCGCCGGTCCAGCAGGTTGTACTGATTCTGCGCCGAGACGAGCGGCGAGAGGTGCTCCGTGCGAGCCAGCCACTGCGCCTCAACCACCTGCCAGCCGGCGAAGTTGGAGCAGCCGTAGTAGCGTATCTTCCCCTGCCGCACCAGGTCGTCCAGCGCGCGCAGCGTCTCCTCGAGCGGCGTGCGGCCGTCCGGGAAGTGGATCTGGTAGAGATCGATGTGGTCCGTGCCCAGGCGGCGCAGGCTCTCCTCGACCGCCTCGAAGATGTAGCGACGCGAGGCGCCGCCCCAGAGCGGCCCTTCGCCCATTGGGCCGACAAACTTGGTCGCAATGGTCGCCTCGCGCCGGTGACCCTCGAGCGCCTTGCCGAGGTACTCCTCGGAGAGCCCGCGCGGGCCGTAAATGTCGGCCGTATCGAAGAAGGTGATCCCAAGCTCGAGCGCCTTGTTGACCACGGCCGTCGTCTGGCCCTGATCGCAGCGCCCCCCGAAGTTATTGCAGCCGAGGCCGACGACGGACACCTGCAAGCCGGAGCGGCCGAGATTCTTGTACTCCACGCATCGCCTCCATGCTAATGGGATCGTGAGCGAACGCCGAGTAGTATATCGCATGGAGGGTGGTCTGGGCACAGCGATCGCCGTCACGCGGACGCGCCTGACGGCGGGAGGGCAGGCGGAGCGCCTAGGACTCGAACGCGAGCTCGTCGCCGACGGAGGTGCCGGTCCGCTCAATCGTGCCGCTGGGCAGCTCGAGGACGGCGTGGGCGCCGTTGCGCGCGCCGCTGGCGCGGAAGGGCTTCAGCCGTGGTACCACCTTCACCACGCGCTGAGCGCGATCGAGGTAGATGACGTCGATGGTGAAGCGCATGAAGGCGGTATGCACAGAGCTGCACGGCTCGATCAGCAGCGCTTCCCCCGGCCGGAGGGACCCGCGGCCAAGCAAGCCGACGAGGCGCGACCAATGGCTGCGCGCGGTACGCGCCTCGCTGGCAACCTCGGTGCCCTGCGTGACATTACGAATACGCACGGAGCCTCGCGTCTTACCCGCCGGGGAATTCTGTCATGATCGTGATTATTGCCGGTCCCAGGATCACGATAAACAGTGTGGGGAAGATACACAAGATCAGCGGGAAGATCATTTTGACGGGCGCCTTGTACGCCTGTTCCTCCGCGCGCTGGCGCCGGCGTACTCTCAGCTGGTCCGCCTGCACACGCAGAACAGTACCAACGCTTGAACCCATCCGCTCGGCTTGGATCACCGCGTTCACGAAGGTGACGAGGTCAGGGACGCCCGTGCGCTCTCCAAGCTCCTTTAACGCGATGCTACGCTGCTTGCCAAGGACGATGTCGCGCAACGTGCGCTTCAACTCATCCGCGAACGGACCTTCCACTTTCTCCGAAACGCGAGAGAGCGCGGCGTCCAGGCCCAAGCCAGCTTCCACGCATGTGGTGATCAAGTCGAACGCATCCGGCAGGCTCTTGATGATCGCCGTCTGGCGAGCGGTCACTCGCGACTTCAGCCACATCTGGGGCAACATGAAGCCCACGACTATGAAGCCAATAATCACGCCGATCTTCATGAGGCTGAGACCGCCGCTGCTCATGAACAGCAGGATTGGCATGCCTGTAAACGCGATGATGCTGATGAACTGGAACGTAAGGAAGCCATTGATTGACATTGGATCGCCGGCGAGGATCAGCCGTTGCTTCACCCCGTCCATCATTTGCGTTGGCATGAGGCGCGCCATCTGCTGCACGGGCACACGCAGGATCGGCATCAGCAATCGCTGGGTTAACGGCAGATACTCATCCTCTTCTTCCGTATTCATGGCCTCAGATTCCCCTCGCAGCGTTTGGA
>JADFNZ010000023.1 GCA_022563135.1 Chloroflexota bacterium
TATTCTAGCGCGGCGTCGCCGGTGTTCGCTTCCCCTCATCACCTAGGCGATCGCCCGTTCAGTGCGAAGATCGGCAACGCCGCCATTACTGAAACAGCTCGCCCACCGACCGGCCGGTGTGGATGCGGCTGATCGCCTCGCCGATGAGAGGGGCTATGCTCAGCACCTGGATCTGCGGGAGCTGTTTCTCAGGCGGCAACGGGACGGTATCGGTAATGACGAGTTCGTCGATCGGGCTCTCCTTGAGTCGCGAAACGGCGTCGCCTGAGAGAAGGGCGTGCGTCACGCCGGCCACCACGGAGGTCGCGCCGCGTTCGATGAGAGCGGCGGCGCCCTCGACGAGCGTCCCGCCCGTGAGGATCTCGTCGTCGACGATGATCGCCTGCTTCCCGTTCACGTCACCGATGACGTTTATCACCTCGGCCACTTCGTCGTTACCGGTTCGGCGTTTCTCGATGATCGCGAGCGGGGCGTCGATCGACTGGGCCACGTTTCGCGCTCGCTTCGATGCGCCTTCGTCCGCTGCGACAACGACTGGGTCGGTGTACCCGCTCGCCTTGAAGTGGCGGCTGATCATATAGAGCGCGGTCAGCTCGTCCACGGGGACGTTGAAGAAGCCCTGGATCTGGCCGGCGTGGAGGTCGACCGTCAGCATGCGGTCTACGCCGGCCGTCTCGATCATGTTCGCCAGCAGCCGCGCCGTGATCGGCACACGCGGCTGGTCCTTCTTGTCGCTGCGGCCGTAGGCGTAGTAGGGGACGACCGCAGTCACGCGCCCGGCCGAGGCGCGCTTCATCGCGTCGATCATGATCAGCAGCTCCATGATCCGCGTGTTCACGGGTGAGGTCATGGGCTGGACGATGAACACGTCCCGCTCGCGGACGTTTTCCTGCACGCGGACGAAGATGTTCTCATTGCTGAACTCGTAGACTTCGCACTCGCCGGGGGGCGACTCCAGGTAGTGGCAGACCGCCTGCGCCAGGTCCGGGTGGGCGTTTCCACTGAAGATCCGCAAGTCTTGGTACACCGCGACCTCCTGCGTGTCCTCTTCCTCCGAGGCGTACCGATCCGAACGTCGCGAACGCTGAGAAAGCGACGAGCCGGGCAAGGACGCTCCGTCCTTTTAACCGGCCCATGCCCGCCTCAGGCGTCTGTCTGGTAGACCGGCTAAACTATACCATACGGGAGAATTAGACTATCGCCTGGCCCTTCCAGTCTAGGAGAGCGCGGCGTAGCAGCGCGAGCGTGGTGGTGACGGCGCGTCGCTTTACCGCCTCACGGCCCTGCGCGAACTGGTAGCTGAGCGTCTGGGGCACGCTGAAGCCGACGTCCAGACCGATGTGAACAGTGCCGGGCGGTTGCTCCTCCTGCGGGTCCGGCCCGGCCACGCCGGTAATGCTAATCCCGATGTCGCTGCCCAGCCGTTCGCGGACGGCGCGCGCCATATCAGCGGCGCACTCCACGCTCACGGCGCCGTGGCGGGCGATGATGCCGGCGTCTACGCCCCACGCCACCTTCATCTCCGTGGCGTACGCGACGAGGCCGCCGCGGAAGTAGCGCGAGCTGCCAGGCACGTTCGTGACCGTGTGTGCGAGCAGCCCGCCCGTGCATGACTCCATAGTCGCAATCGTGAGCCCATACCCGTGAAGGAGATCGCCCACCGCGCTCTCCATCGTGTCGTCGTCGGCGCCCCAGACGGCGGCGCCGAGGATGCGCCGGATCTCCTGCTCCACCGGCTGAATGAGCTGCTGCGCTTCGTCCTTGGTGGCTGCCTTCGCGGCGATGCGGAGCTGCACGCCGTCCGCGCGGGCGTAGACGCCGATGCTGGGGTTGGTGGACTTGAGAAGAGGGCTGACCATCTCGTCGACGTGGCCTTCGCCGATGCCCGCCGTCTTCAAGGTGCGCGTGATGAGGACGGCGCCAGGGCGTCTCCGCTCCAGCTCCGGCGCGATCTCCTCCTCCCACATCCGGGTCATCTCCGCCGGCGGCCCCGGCATCGCCACTATCACGCGTCCGCCCTGCTCCACCCACCAGCCGGGAGCGGTGCCGCGCGGGTTCGGGACGGAGCGGGCGGAGGCGATCAGGGTCGCCTGCTTCACGTTGCGCTCCGGCATGGTCACGCCCCGCCGCGCAAAGAAGCCGCGGAGCTGCTCATCAAGCGCTCGATCGACCACCAACTCCTCGCCGAGGACGCGCGCGATCGCCTCGCGGGTGAGGTCGTCCTCGGTGGGCCCAAGGCCGCCGGTCGTGATTACCAGGTCGCACCGCCCCCACGCGCGCTCGATCACCTCGCTCAGCCGGTCCAGGTTGTCGCCTACCTTGGAGGTGTAGAAGAGGTCGATGCCTAGGGCGGGGAGGCGCGCGCCCAAGTACTGGGCGTTGGTGTCCAGAATCTCGCCTAAGAGTAGCTCTGTACCGATGGAGATGAGTTCCGCCTGCATGGGCGAACGCAGCATAGGCGACGGCGGGGAAGCCGTCAAGAATCCGTACTCGTCCAAATACTAAGCTACCCCTTAAGGGATACCGATACCAAAAGTAGGGTAGCCCATGAGTAAGAGTGCGCAGCAATTCGACCGCGTAGAGGCGAAGCAACGCGAACAGACGCCTCAGGTGTTCGCGCGCCTGGCGATCGTCGGCCTCTTCATCAGCCTCTGGTTCTTCCTCTGGCTGGCGCGTATTCCCATGCCGTTTCCGTTCCTGGTCGTGCTCCTCGTGGAGGCGCTCTTCTTCGTCGCCTACTGGCGCATGGTCTGTGGGCTGCGGAGCGTGCGAGCGATCGACTGGTCACACAGCGGGATGCTCGCGGCCGAGATCGTCTTTCATACCACCATGGTGCATTTTCTGGGCGGCCTCTCCTGGCTCGGCGCCTTCGCCTACGTCTTTGGCCTCATCTTCAGCAACACCTTCCTCGATCTGCGTCGCGGCTTCCTGTACACGGCCGGCGCCAGCGGTGCGTTCGTCGCGCTCATCGTGCTGGAGGCGACCGGCGTCGTTCCACACTACGTCTTCCTGGAGCAGGGCGCGTTGCGCTACGCCGATCCGCGGCTCGTCATCACGACCGCGATCGCTGGCGCCGGCGTCTTCTTTAGCATCTACCTCTGGGTGAACTGGGTGGGCCATCAGCTTCGCCAGGAGCGGGACGCCGCGGTGAGCGCGCAGGACGATCTGCTGGTCGCCCGGGGCGAACTACAGCGCGCCAACGAGGGGTTGGAGGAGCGAGTGAGCCTGCGCACCGCCGAACTGGAGCTGGCGAACGCCGCATTGCGGGAGAGCGAGACGCAGTTCCGCGACCTCGCCGAGACGATCAGCGCCGCCGTCTTTATCTATCAGGGCGAGCGGATGCGCTACGTGAACTCGGCGGCGGAGGCGCTTACCGGGTATAGTCGCGACGAGATTCTGAAGATGAACTTCTGGGATATCATCCATCCGGAGCTTCGTGAACTGGTGAAAGAGCGCGGCCTGGCGCGCCAGCGCGGCGACGATGTGCCGGCCGGCTACGAGGTCAAGATCCTGCGGAAAGACGGTGAGGAACGCTGGGTCGACTTTACTTCGGGCGCGATAGAGATGGAAGGCCAGCCGGCCGTGCTGGGTACCGCGTTCGACATCACCGAGCGAAAGCGCGCCGAGGATGCGCTACAGCATCTCCGCCGTCAGAACGAGCTGCTGCTGAACTCCGCCGGCGAAGGGATCTACGGCCTCGACCTGGAAGGCAACACGACCTTCGTCAACCCGGCGGCGGCGCGGATGATCGGCTGGGAAGTGGAGGAGATCATTGGGAAATCGCAGCACGGCATCCTCCACCACTCACGAGCCGATGGCAGCGCCTATCCTCGGGAAGAGTGCCCGATCTACGCCGCATTTAAGGATGGCTCCGTCCATCACGTGAGTGATGAGGTGTTCTGGCGGAAGGACGGTTCCAGCTTCGCCGTCGAGTACATCAGCACGCCGATTCGGGGCGAAAGCGGCGAACCGATAGGCGCCGTCGTCACCTTTCGCGACATCACCGAGCGCCTGCGGGCCGAAGAGGCGCTGCAGGAGAGCGAGGCCAAGTACCGCTCGATCTTCGACCACGTTCAGGACATCTTCTACCAGACGGACGCCGCAGGGACGATTATCGAGATCAATCCGGCGGTGGAACGGTTTGGCTACTCCCGCGAGGAGCTCATCGGCACCTCAGTGCTGGACATCTACGAGGATCCGGAGAAGCGGCTGGCGTTTGTGCAGGCGGTGCTGGAAGAAGGCACGGTGTCCGATTATGAGATGCGACTGCGCCGCAAGGACGGGCGTGCCGTCGATATGTCGGTCAGCGCACGCGCGGTCCTGAGTGCAGATGGAACGCTTGAGGGCTTCGAGGGTTCGATACGTGACATCACGGAGCGAAAGCGCGCGGAGGAGGCGCTCCGGCGGCAGGCGCAACTCGATCCGCTCACCGGCCTGCTCAATCGCCGCGCGGGGCGCGGTGCCCTCGAAGAACGGCTCACCCACGCGAAAGGAGCGGGTGGCGTGGGGTTCACGCTGCTCGTTCTGGATGTCGATCGATTTAAGCTGATTAATGACAACCATAGCCATGAGACCGGAGACGCCGCGCTCATTAGGTTGGCGAATCTGCTCATGCGGCTGACCGGGGAGCGCGGCGTCGTCTGCCGGATGGGCGGCGATGAGTTCGAGATCGGACTCGAGGACATGGGGCTCGTCGAGGCCCAAGCGTTTGGCGAGGAGATCAGGGCTGAACTGCATAAGGCCCTCGCTGCTTCGCATCCACTGCAGTTCCCTCAGTTCACGGTCAGTATCGGTGTCGCCTGCTTCCCCCAGGACGGCGATACGGTCGTCGATCTCGGCCGCCTCGCGGACCGCGCAATGTATGCGGCGAAGGCTATCGGTGGAGACGCCACTCGCGCGTGGCGCCACATCGCCCTGGACGAGGCGGCGTAAGGCCTCGCGCCCTGAACGGCTTCCGATACCCGTCGCACAGTCCGTGGCCTCCCGAGCCCGGTAGCGGGCCGCCCCTCGGCCTCCGCCGGGCCCGATGCGGCCGGCTCGCTCGCGCCATCCCTGCGTCCCAGCGGATGCGCCGCGCTCCTGTTCGGACACGTCCGCTCGCTTGACTGGGTTTTCGTGACGGGGCTACCATCGAACGGGCGTGCGAGCCCGTGAGAAGATGACGTTCCGAGAGAAACTGGCCCGTGCCGCCGCGAAGAACCGCAGCCTGCTCTGCGTAGGGCTCGATCCCGATCCCGAGCGCTTGCCGGTTCGCGACGCGGCTGCGTTCTTAGGTGCCATCGTCGAGGCCACGAGCGACCTCGTCTGCGCCTATAAGCCCAACCTTGCCTTCTTCGAGCAGATGGGCGAGGAAGGCTACCGTACTCTCCGTGCGGTCATACGCGCGATCCCCGACGATATCCCCGTCATCGGCGACGCGAAACGGGGTGACATCGGCAACACCGCACGGGCGTATGCCCGCGCGCTCTTCGACGACCTGGGCTTCGACGCGGCGACCGTAAACCCCTATTTGGGCGGAGATGCCGTGACGCCATTCCTGGAGTACGCGGATCGGGGCGTCTTCATCCTCTGTCGCACATCGAATCCCGGCGCTCGCGACCTTCAGGATCTGGCGGTGGAGTTTGAGGGCGGGTCACGGCCGCTGTACGAAGTGGTAGCGGAGCTGGCGGGCCGGTGGAACACTCACGGGAACGTCGGACTCGTGGCCGGCGCCACCTACCCCGGGGAGCTGCGGCGGCTGCGCGGGCTCTGTCCGGAGCTGCTGTTCCTCATGCCCGGCGTCGGCGCACAGGAGGGCGATTTGAAAGCAGCGGTGGCGGCGGGCCTGGATGCCGAAGGCGGTGGCCTGATCGTCGCCGTGTCTCGCGCGGTGCTCTACGCCTCGACCGGTCCCGACTTCGCGGGCGCCGCCCGGCGCGAGGCGCAGACGTTGCGGGACGCGATCGAGGAGCAGCGCCGGGCGGTGGCCGGGGCGTAGCATGCCGCAGGAGTTTAGGATGGGCGATGTGGTGCGGCTGCGCAAGCCGCACCCGTGCGGGGGGTCCGACTGGGAGGTCGTGCGGTTGGGCGCGGACATCCGCCTCCGCTGCCGCGGCTGCGGGCGGCGCGTGCTGCTGGAGCGCCGGAGTCTGGAGAAACGGCTGAAGAGTTTTGTCTCCCGAGGGGAGCCGATCGATCCGGAGAAGGAGCGGCTTATCTTCGGCGAACACGATGTGAGCGCGTCATGACAGGCGAAGTGGCCGAGAGGAGGCCGGGGCGCTGGCGGTGGGAGTCGCTGACCGGCGGCGCCGTCCTTCTTCAGGAGGAGAGGTTCCGCCAGTTTTGGCTGGGCCGGGTGTTCACGCACACGGCCATCAACGCCGTGCTCTTCACGCTGCTGGTGCAGGCTGTCGGCAAGGGCGACGCCGGCTCCAGCATCAAGAGTGCCCTCTTCATCTCCGCATACCTTCTCCCTACAGCAACGCTGGGCACGGTCTCCGGCGTCCTGGTGGACAGGTTGCCGAAAAACCTCGTGCTCACCGTAGTCAACATCGCACGGGTGGGTCTGATGGTCGTCCTGCTCCTCGCGGATTCGAATCTCGTCATCATCTACGGCATCGCTCTCCTGATGGCAACCGCCTCGCAGTTCGCGTCGCCGGCGGAGGCGTCCGCGCTGCCGCAGCTCGTGCGAACCGACCAGCTCACCGCCGCGAACTCTGTTAATACCATCGCCGGTCTGGTGAGCCAGGTGGTGGGGTTTGCGGTGCTCCCGCCGATCTTCCTGAACACCTTTGGGGCGAAGCCGCTCTTCTTCGTAGCCGCGGTGCTGTTCGCGATGGGTGCGGCTTCATTCTTACGCATCGGGCGGTTGGGCATCCGCCAGGTCGACGTCGACAGCACGTTTGGCGCTGTGCGGGAGGTGCGCAAGCAGTTTGCGGAAGCCTGGGACATGCTGAACCGCGATCTCACGGCCTACATGAGCGTGATCATTACGGTGCTGTCCAGCACGGCATCCCTCGTCGCGGTGACGCTGATGCCCCGCTTTGCGCAGGACACTCTCGGCGTCTCCGTCCAGAACGCGATCTTCGTCTTCCTGCCCGCGGCAACCGGCATCTATGCGGGCCTGCGCCTGGTGCAGTGGCTAGAGCACCGGGCGCCGAAGGCCTGGCTTGTCGGCGTCGGCTTTGGCCTGCTCGCGGCGTCGTTCGTCGGCCTTGGGCTCACGCGGCCGCTGGCATCGACGCTGGAGGGGATGAACCCGCTGGGCTTGTTTGACCCGGGGCCGTTCGGCGATACGACGGCCCGCATCGTCGTCGCGATCATCTTCTCGACAGCGGCGGCCTTCTCGATCTCCGTCGTGGGGGTGGCGGGCCGCGCTCTCGTGCAAGAGCGCATGCCGGTGGAGTTGCAGGGCCGCATCTTTGCGGCGCAGCTTGTGCTGACCAACCTCGCCTCTATTCCGCCTATTCTCTTCGCGGGCGTGCTGACCGCGCTCATCGGAGTGGAGCCGGTGATGGTGCTCTTCATGGTTGTCCTGGTTGGCGTAGCCGGCTGGACCGCCGCTCGGGCGGCGGCGCGGCCGAGAGCGAGTCCCGACGTTGCCTGAATCTAGCAGGCCTGTAAGAGAAGCGGAGGAGCGAGTGCCGCCGGTGCTCAGCAACCGCGGCTTCCTGCTCCTTTGGCTGGGGCAGATCATCTCTCAGAGTGCCCAGAACGCCATCCTCTTCGCTCTGATCACCATCGTCACGGATAAGACGGGTTCGACAACGCAGTCGACAGCGGTTGTGCTCTCCTACGTCGTGCCGACGGTCGTCTTCGGTGTCTTCGCGGGGGTCCTCGTCGACCGCTGGAGCAAGCGCCGCCTCCTGATCCTGACGAACATCGGCCGCGCTGTGGCCGCGCTCGCCTTCTTCTTCGCCCGCGACCACGTAACGGCGTTCTTCGGGATCACGATGGTGCTCGCCAGCTTCAGCCAGATCTACACCACGAGCAACGCCGCCTCCATACCGTTCATGGTCTCACGAAAGCAGCTCATTTCGGCGAACAGCCTCTATAGCGGAGGCTTCACGCTGGCGCAGATCACGGGACTAATCATTCTGTCGCCCCTCATCCTCAAGACGGCCGGGCCCGGCGCGCTCTTCATCAGCGCGGCCGTGGCATTCTTGCTTGCGAGTGGCCTGGCGCGGTTCCTGCCCTACATTGGCAACGAAGGTGAAGAGGAGAAGGAGCAGGCATTCCCCGGCCGTGAAGAGTTTCGCGGCGCGCTTTCTGAATTTCGCACGGCGTTGCGAAGCCTGCGCGCAGACCCCGTCTCGTCGCTTGCGATGGCTCACATCGCCACGAGCAGCACGCTGATCCTGCTCGTGGCCATTATTGTGCCGAAGTATATGCAGGCGATCCTGGACGTGCCGCCGGACAACGCGGTAACCGTTTTCGCGCCGCTCGCGTTCGGGGCGCTCTTCGGCCTGCGGGCGGTACCGTGGATCGTCGCCCGCATGGGCAAGACGCGAACCGTGGCGCTGGGGCTCTTCGGCCTGGCCGTTGCTCTTGCCGGGTTTGGCCTGGTGGAGACGATCGCGGATGGGCTGCAACGCACCGATAGCTTCAACCCGTTCGGCACGGACCGGGTCTTCGGCCTCTCGATTCTCGTGGCGCTGACCATGGTCATCGCCGGGCCGATGGGCTTCTCGTACGCCCTCCTCAACGCGCCAGCCCAGACGCTCCTCCATGAGCGGACGCCCGTCGAGATGCGCGGCCGGGTCTTCGCCTCGCAGATGGTGCTGGCGAACGGCGTGGCGCTTCTCCCACTGGTGGTTGTGGGTGGAGTTGTCGATCTCTTTGGTGTAAGCAAGGTTGTGCTTGGCATCGCCTTCCTCATCGCCGCGACCGGCGCGATCACGCTCTACCTGGAGCGGCGCTGGCTGCGGGGTGAAGGCGGACTGCCCCCCGGTGGTGAGGACGGCGGAGGCGGACTGCCCCCCGGTGGTGAGGACGGCGGCGAGCAAGCTCCGCCCGAGGAGGACTCATCAGCTTCGATTGACACCACAGAGACCGTTGGCTAGACTGAAATCCAACGCATCAGGGAGGCATCACTTTGATTGAGATGACCATCGAGGGCATCCGGGTTAGTCTGATGAACTACCAGCGGGTGGTGATCCTCAAAGAGAAGGACGCGGCCCGCTATCTTCCCATCTGGATCGGGCCGGCGGAGGCCGACGCCATCGCCGTTCGGTTGCAAGACGTATCCGTGGCGCGGCCGCTCACCCACGATCTGCTGCGTGACCTGCTCGAGAAGCTGGGAGCGCAGGTAGAGTCCATCGTCGTGAATGACCTGACGGATGACACCTTTTACGCGCGCATCCTGATCAGCGTGAACGGCGAACGGCTGGAGCTGGACGCTCGCCCCAGTGACGCCATCGCGCTGGCCGTGCGCGTGAACGTGCCGATCTACGCGGAGGACGCAGTGTTGGAGAAGGCCGGCGTTCTGCTGGACAAGGACGGCAAGCCCATTGAGGGAGACGGAAACCAGCAGGAGCCGATCAGCAAGGTGAATGAGGAAGAGCTCCAGCGGATGTCCGCGTTTCGGGACTTTATCGAAGGTCTGGACCTAGACGACTTCGACAAGCGGAAGTCGTGAGGCGGTCTCTCTGCCTCTGCGAGAAAGCGCCCGCACGTCGGGCGCTTTTCGTATCTGACGCGAGCTACCCCGGTCAGTCTTGCCGTTGTTGATCGTGCTAATCGTCTGTGATAGGATTCTCAAAGTCGGCCACGGAGGTGCCGCGAGGCTCTGGCCATGAACCGCCTCCCGCCCACTGCGCGGCTGTTTGGCATCGGCTGGTATTTTGCCGTGTGCATCGTCGGCGGCGTCGTTGGCGGGGTCTTTCTAGATAAGGTAGCGGATAGCTCTCCGGTGCTGACGATGCTGGGGCTGCTGCTCGGCATGGTTATCGCTTTCTACGGCGGTTACCGCATGCTGATTGAGGTCTTGAGGGATAGCAGGGGCCCGAAGGAGTGACGGTGGCATCTTGTCCGGCCGACTGAGGACTATAGGAATCGTTGTTGGCGTGCTTCTCCTGGTAGGAGTGGGCTTCTTCTTCCTGCGCAGTCCGAAACCGAACATCGAGATCAAGGCGGAGACGCTCTGGTCTATCGGCTTCTTTGACATCACCAACACGCTCTTCACGGCATGGATCGTCGTCATCTTCTTGCTCGTGGTCGCGTACTTGGTGACGCGCCGGATGGAGCTCATTCCCTCCGGCTGGCAGAACGCGGCGGAGGCCGTGGTGGAGGCGCTCTACAACCTCGTCGTCAACACGGCCGGCGAGAAGCACGCGCGTCGCTTCTTCCCCGTTATCGCCACGCTCTTCCTCTTCATAATCGTCGCCAACTGGTTCGCTTTGCTGCCGGTCTCCAATGTGATCGGCAAGGTGGAGGTGCTGGGGCCGGAGGAGTCGGAGTTTCATGAGGATGTCGTCGTCTTCGAAGGCAGCGTGATCATGCCGGGCGCCGACGACGTGGAGATCGACTTCAACGAAGATGCCGTGTGCCGGGAGGTGGAGGGCGACGAGTACGAGGAGTGCCTGGTGGGGGAGCGCGAAATCGCCATCGCAGAGGCGCGCGAAGAGGCGGGGATCTCACCTGATACAAAGCTTGGGGTTCTTGCGCCCTATTTCCGAAGCGTGAACACCGACCTGATGACGCCGCTCGCGCTCGCCATCGTCTCGGCGTTCTTCGTCGAGTACTGGGGGATCAGTGTGCTCGGCTTCCGCACGTACGGCAGCAAGTTTTTCGATGTGAGCAGGCTGATGAAGGGCGATCCGATGGGGCTGATCGACTTCTTCGTGGGCATCCTGGAGTTCATCGCTGAGATCGCGCGTCTGATCAGCTTCACCTTCCGGCTCTTCGGTAATATGCTGGCCGGGGAGATCTTGCTCTTGATGATGACCTTCCTGATCCCGCTGCTCTTAGCCCTGCCGTTCTATGGCCTCGAGATTTTTGTAGGAGCGATTCAGGCCTTCGTCTTCGCGATGCTGACGCTGATCTTCGGCGCGTTGGCGGTGGCCGGCCACGGCGAAGAGGAACATGCAGCAGGCGGTGAGGAGGCCGCCGCAACTCACTAAGCGATGGTACGAAGTAAGGAAGTAAGGAGGAGCCAATGGACCTGGCTGTCATCTTTCCGCTGTTAGTGGAGTTCACGGACGACTCATTCCGGTTTCTCGGCGCGGGCCTCGCCATCGGCGTCGGTGGCGCCGGCCCTGCCATCGGCATCGGCATGCTGGTGTCGAAGGCGATGGAGGCGCTCGGCCGCAACCCGGAGGCGCAGCCCGTGATCCAGACCAACATGATCCTGGGCATCGCGTTCGCAGAGGCGATCGCGATCTACGCGCTGGTCGTCGCCGTGATGATCGGCTTCGTCTTCTAACGAGGCCGTGAGCAAGTACGTGAGCGAAGAGAGCTTGGCATGGATGAGCTAGGCTTTAATCTCCCGGTGCTGGTCGCGCAGTTGGTGAACTTCTTCATCCTGCTGGTGCTGCTGCGCATCTTCCTCTACCGGCCGATACTGAACGTCCTGGACCGTCGCGCCCAGCGCATCCGCGAGGGGCTGGAGGCGGCGGACAAGTCGAAGGAGCAGGCCTCGCAGGCGGAACAGGAAGTGGCCAAGCAGCTTGAGGAGGCGCGCCAGCAGAACCAAGCCAGCATCGCACAGGCGCAGGAGACGGCGAGTCGCATTCAGGAAGAGGCGAGAGCTCAGGCGCGGCGCGAGGCTGATGCCCTCCTGGAGCGCGCCCGCGGTGAGATCCAGCTCGAGCGCGATCAGGCGATCGCGGAGCTGCGCCAGGAGTTCGCCGATCTGACGGTGAGCGCGGCGGAGAAGGTGATCGGCCAGTCGCTGGACCGGCGGGCGCACGAGCGGCTGATCGAAGAGGTGCTGGCCGAATCGACGTTCCGGGAGTGATGCATGCTGCGCGATCCGGCCGCTAGGCGATACGCTCAGGCCGCTTTCGAGCTCGCGCGCGAGCGCAATGAGCTGGAGGCCTGGGAGCAAGACCTTGGCGCGCTCGCCGAGGCGCTGGTGACCGCTGAGGCGCAGGAGTTCGTCGCCAGCCGCCAGATTGGCGCTGCCGCGAAAGAAGAGTTCCTCCAGCGTGTCATGGGAACACCGACGCCGCTCGTCTGGAACCTCGTGCGGCTGCTCTCGAGCAAAGGGCGGCTGGCATTGCTGCCGCAGATCGCGGAGGCGTTCCAGGAGCTGCTGGACGAACAGCGGGGTATCGCTCACGCCGAGGTGACGACGGCCGTAGCGATGGATGACCAGGAACAGGAAGCGCTGGCACGGCGGCTCTCTGAGCTGACTGGCAAAGAGGTGCGGCTGAGGCTGCGGCAGGACGACGAGATCCTGGGCGGCCTGGTGGTTCGCATCGGGGACACGCTGATCGATGGCAGCACGCGCAGCAAGCTCGTCGCGCTGAAACGGAGACTGGCCGGCCAAGCCGGCTGAACCGCAACCGGGGGTAAGAGATGGCAGTACGACCGGAAGAGATCACATCCATCCTGAAGGAGCAGATCGCGCAGTTCGGCGCGGAGGTGTCGGCGACAAACGTCGGCACCGTCATCGATGCCGGCGACGGCATCGCCCGCGTCCACGGCCTCTCCAACGTGATGGCGAGCGAGCTCGTGGAGTTCGAGAACGGCGTCATCGGGCTCGCGCTCAACCTCGAGGAGGAGAGCGTTGGCGTGATGATCCTCGGCGACTATAGCAAGATCACCGAGGGTGAAGAGGTGCGCGCCACCGGCCGCGTGGCGGAGGTGCCCGTCGGCGATGCTCTGATCGGCCGCGTCGTCGACCCGCTCGGCAACCCGCTCGATGGCAAGGGCCCGATCAACGCGGAGCGCACGCGCCCGGTAGAGCGCATCGCGCCGGATGTGACGAAGCGCAAGAGCGTGGACACGCCGGTGCAGACCGGGATCAAGGCGATCGACACGATGACGGCGATCGGCCGGGGCCAGCGTCAGCTCATCATCGGCGACCGCTCCACGGGCAAGACCGTCATCACCATCGACACTATCCTGAACCAGAAGGGCGGCGACCTGACGTGCATCTACGTCGCCATCGGTCAGAAGTCCGCGAAGGTCGCCCAGGTGATCGCGGTACTGGAAGAGCACGGCGCGATGGAGCATACGATCGTCGTCGCGTCGTCCGCCGCGGAGTCGGCTGCGCTCCAGTTCATCGCGCCCTACGCCGGCTGCGCGATTGGCGAGGAGATCATGGCGCAGGGGAAGGACGCCCTGATCGTCTACGACGACCTCTCTAAGCACGGCTGGGCCTATCGACAGGTCTCTCTGCTGCTGCGCCGGCCGCCCGGCCGCGAGGCCTACCCCGGCGACGTCTTCTACCTGCACAGCCGCCTGCTCGAGCGGGCAGCCAGACTTTCCGATGAGGAGGGCGGCGGCTCGCTCACGGCGCTGCCCATTGTGGAGACGCAAGCGAACGATATCTCCGGCTACATCCCGACGAACGTCATCTCCATCACGGACGGCCAGATCTTCCTGGAGGCGGATCTCTTTAACGCCGGCATTCGTCCGGCGATGAACATTGGCATCTCGGTATCGCGGGTGGGCGGTGCTGCGCAGCGGCGCGCGATTCGACAGGTGGTGCGGCAGCTCCGGCTGGACATGGCCCAGTTCAGCGAGCTCCAGGCGTTCGCCCAGTTCGGCACGGCCGAGCTCGATCCCGTGACGCGGCGCCAGCTCGACCGCGGCGTGCGGCTGCAGGAGATTCTCAAGCAGAAACAGTACCAGCCGCTGTCGCTGGAGCGGCTGGTGTTCATCATCTACGCCGGCACGCGTGGCCTGCTCGACAGTGTGCCGGTCGACAAGATCGGGGAGGTTGAGCAGGGGCTCTACCAGTTCATGGATGCCAACCATCCGGAGATCGGGAAGGCGGTCATGGAGACCTACGAGCTGCCTGAGGAGCAGGAGAAGAAGCTGGACGCTGCGATCCGCGAGTACGTCCGCACGGTAGGGTACGAGCGGTAGCACAGCCGCGGGGGCGAAAGCGTCCGCGTAGCCCGCATAG
The DNA here is from genome assembly GCA_022563135.1 of Chloroflexota bacterium. The sequence goes on from JADFNZ010000023.1 coordinate 14,057, forward strand.
GGCACTGACACCATGGCCACCATTCGAGAGATTCGACGCCGCATTCGCTCCGTCGCCTCCACCGCCAAGATCACGAAGGCGATGGAGCTGGTAGCGGCCTCCAAGATGCGGCGCGCTCAGGAGCGCGCGCTTGCCGGCCGCCCGTACGCGGAACGGCTCTCGTGGGTGCTGGCGGATCTGGCGGAGACGCTGCCGCTGCTCCAGCCGGAGGAGCTGCCGCCGCTCCTCCAGCGGCGTGAGGTGCAGGCGATCGGCATCGTGCTGATCACGCCGAACCGCGGCCTCTGCGGCGGCCTTCCGGCGAACACCAATCGCAAGGCGAGCGCGCTCACGCTGGACGCGGGCGTGCCCGCGAAGTTCGTCACGGTGGGCCGCAAGGGGCGCAACTTCTTCCGGCGGTCGAACGTAGAGATCCGCGCGGAGTTCACGGAGCTGAGCGATTATCCGGAGTACCGGGAGATCCTACCCATCGCCCGCGTCGTGATCGACGATTACCTGGCGGGTCAGTACGATCAGGTGTTTATCGTCTATTCGTTTTTCGTGAACACGATGACGCAGGAACCCCGCGCGATCCAGCTCCTGCCGGTGGAGCCGCCGGAAGAGGCGGCGACGCGTGCGGTGGACTACCTGTACGAGCCGAGCCGCCCGGAAGTGCTGGAAGCGCTGCTTCCGCGCTACGTCGAGATGCAGATCTACGAGGCGGTGCTGGAGGGGCTCGCGAGCGAGCAGTCCGCCCGCATGGTGGCGATGCGCAACGCCACCGACGCGGCGAAGGAGATGATCGATGATCTGACTCTCACCTACAACAAGGCGCGCCAGGAGCAGATCACGTCGGAGCTGCTGGACATCGTCGGCGGGGTTGAGGGTCAGAAGGTCTAGGAGGCAGGCATGGCTGAAGGTAAGGTCCGCCAGGTGATCGGTACGGTCGTGGACGTGGAGTTTCCCCCAAAGGAGTTGCCGGCACTGTTCAACGCGGTCGAGATCGAGATGGACGGGCAGACGCTCGTCGCGGAGGTGGAGCAGCACCTCGGCAACAACTGGGTGCGCTGCCTGGCGATGGACACGACCGACGGCCTGCGGCGGGGCGCTCGCGTCACTGACACCGGCCGCGCGATCGCCGTGCCAGTCGGCCCGGCGACGCTGGGCCGCCTCTTCAACGTGCTCGGCAGGCCGCTCGACGGCCTCGGCAAGGTAGAGGGCGAAACCCAGCCGATCCACCGCAAGCCGCCGTCGCTGGAGGAGCAGGTGCCGCAGGTGCAGGTGCTGGAGACCGGCCTCAAGATCATCGACCTGATCGCGCCATTCACCCGCGGCGGGAAGGTGGGCGCCTTCGGCGGCGCCGGCGTGGGCAAGACGGTGATCATCAAGGAGCTGATCAACAACATCGCCACGCAGCACGGAGGCGTCTCGGTCTTCGCCGGCGTGGGAGAACGGTCGCGCGAAGGCAACGATATGTGGCGCGAGATGGAGGAGTCCGGCGTGCTGGAAAAGACCGTCCTCGTCTTCGGCCAGATGAACGAGCCGCCCGGCGTCCGCCTCCGCGTCGGCCTCACTGCCCTGACGATGGCCGAGTACTTCCGCGACGAGGAAGGCCAGGATGTGCTGCTCTTCATCGATAACGTCTACCGCTACACGCTGGCCGGCATGGAGGTTTCCGCTCTGCTCGGACGCATGCCGTCCGCCGTCGGCTACCAGCCGACGCTGGCGACCGAGGTCGGCGAGCTGGAGGAGCGGATTACCAGCAACCAGAAGGGCTCGATCACATCGTTCCAGGCCGTCTTCGTGCCGGCGGACGACTACACCGACCCCGGTGTCGCGACGACGTTCGGCCATCTGGACGCTGGGGTGACGCTCGACCGCGCCATCTTCGAGCAGGGACTCTTCCCGGCGATCGACCCGCTCGTCTCGTTCTCGCGCATCCTCGACCCGCTGATCGTCGGCCAGGAGCACTACGATGTGACGCGAGAGGTGCAGCGGGTGCTCCAGCGATACAAGGACCTGCAGGACATCATCGCCATCCTCGGCGTCGAGGAGCTCTCCGACGAGGACAAGCAGGTCGTCTCGCGCGCTCGCAGGCTACAGCGCTTCCTGACGCAGCCGATGTTCGTCGCCGAAGTCTTCACGGGCCTGCCG
>JADFNZ010000024.1 GCA_022563135.1 Chloroflexota bacterium
CGCCACGATCTTCCAGCACCTTCAGGACGAAAATAGTACTGCGCAGCGCCATCGCATCTCCTAGGACGAACGACGCCCGCAGGTCGAGGCCGAGCGCCGTGCCAACCAACACCCCCAGGCCGATGCTGAGCACGATCTGCGCGCCCCCACCCACGAGCGCCACCCGTCGCAGTTCGGCCAGCTGCCTGAACGAGAACTTGATCCCTAGGGAGAAGAGCAGCAAGGCGACACCCAAATCGGCGATGTCCTGGAGTCGTGGGACGTCGATCGCCAGGCCCGGGATGTAGTTCGCAACGATCAGTCCGGCCACCAGGTACCCGAGAGTCGTGGGAAGCCGGAGGAGCGAGGCGAGGACGCCGCCGCCGGTAGCGGCAACGATGATGATAATCAGATCGATGACGAGCTGACGCTCTTCTCCCACGCGCGGCTCCCTCCGCAGCCCGACGATACCATATTCGCCGGAAGCGCTACCGGTCACTCCCGCGTCGCGTTGACGGTGGCCGTGGCTTGGCGGCGGTTCCCAAGTATCATGGGATCGTGCGACCCTCCCACCTCGCGATTCTTATCCTGCTCAGCGTGATCTGGGGCTCAGCGTTCATGCTGGTCAAGGTGACGCTGGAGGAGGTGCCGCCGCTGACGCTGGTGGCCGGCCGGCTGACCGGCGCGTTTCTCTTCCTCGCCGGGGCGCTCTTCGTCACGGGCCGGCGGTTGGACCGGAGCCGCCAAGCTTGGCGGACGTTCGTGGTGCTGGGGGTGGTGAACAACGCCTTCCCGTTCGTGCTGCTCACCTGGGGCCAGCAGCATATCGACAGCAGCACTGCGGCCATCCTCGTCGCCAGCATGCCGCTCTCGACGGTGATCCTGGCGCACTACTGGATCGACGAGCGGCTGACGGTCGACCGCGCGGTGGGCGTGCTCATCGGCTTCGCGGGGGTCTTCCTGCTCATCGGCGGCGACCTGGGCGACCTGACCGGCTCGAGCACGCTGGCGCAGCTCGCCATGATCGGCGGCGCGATGGGCTACGCCTTCGGCACGGTCTACGCGCGCCGCTATATGCAGCAGGCCGACCCGTTCGTCTACGCGACAGGCCAGACGCTGGTGGGCGCGGCGTTGATGTCGCCGGTCGCGCTCGCCGTGGACAGGCCGTTCGATCTCGACATCTCGGCGAAGGTGGGTCTGGCGTGGGGCGCGCTGGGTGTGCTGGCGAGCGCGGTGTCCTACCTGCTCTTCTTCTGGCTGATCCGCCGCATCACCGCGACGCAGGCCTCAATGGTAAGCTATCTGATCCCGATTACCGCTGTGTTCCTAGGCTGGCTCGTGTTGGACGAGCGGCTGGGCATGACGGCCATCGCCGGCCTGGCGCTGATCATCGTCGGCGTCTGGGTCGTGAGCGGCGGCGGCCTCTGGGTGGCGCAGCGGCTGCGCGGCGAACGCCAGGCGGTGGAGGCGTAGGGCGGAGCATCGCTATTTCGCCGTCAGCGACGACGCGAAGTCGACGCCGCGCCCCACCCACGCTACGAGCGCGTCTTCGCTTGTGAGCCCTTCCTCCCCGACGTAGACCATCCCTTTCATCGGGCGGCCGGTGAAGTCCATCGGGCGGGCGTGCGGCAGGCCGAGCGCGGCTTCATACCCGTCGGGCCCCACACGCACCATCAGCTCGTCGCCGACGATGCCGCAGCACATGTTCCCATCGAGCATGAACGCGAGCCCGCCGAACATCTTCCGTTCGGTCAGGCCCATGTGGGGCCCGATCGCAGCTCGAACGCGGTCAGCGAGGGTTTCGTCATAGGCCAAGGTTTACCCTCGCGGCAACCCCAGCCCGCGCATGGCGATGATGTTGCGCTGCACCTCGCTGGTGCCGGCGGCGACGGTGTAGGAGCTCGCGGCCAGGTAGTAGCGCTCCAGCCCGCCCTCCAGCGGCGCGTGCGGCGAGCCGCGCGAAAGCTGCCCGGCGAGGCCCGGCACGTTCACCGCCGCGTTGCCCAGCCGCTGCTGCAGCTCCGAGCCGTAGAGCTTCGCGATCGACGCTTCGTAGTTGGGGATCAGCCCCGCGGCCTGCATCCACGCGACGCGGTAACAGAGCAGCCGGCCGACCTCGAACTCGATCTTCAGCTCGGCGAGCTTGTGGCGCACGACGGGGTGATCGATCAGCCGGCCGCCATTGCGCCGCGTCTCTTTCGCGTAGGCGATCACTTCGTCGAGCGTGCGGTAGGCGTACATCACGCGCTGGATGCCGGAGCGCTCGAAATCGAGCGTCGTCGTCGCGACGTACCAGCCGCGGTTCTCCTCGCCGACGACGTTCTCGCGCGGGACACGGACGCTGTCGTAGTAGACCTGGTTGAACGCGTTCGAGCCGAGCATGTTCGTCAGCGGCCGCACCATAATGCCGGGCGACTTCATGTCGACGAGGAGATAGCTGATGCCTTTGTGCTTCGGCGCCTCCGGGTCGGTGCGGACGAGGAGGACGCCCCAGTCCGCGCGCTGGGCGCCCGAAGTCCAGATCTTGCTGCCGTTCACGACGTAGTCGTCGCCGTCGAGCACGGCGCTGGTGCTGAGCGACGCGAGGTCCGAACCGGACTCAGGCTCGCTGAAGCCTTGGCACCAGCTCTCCTCCAGCCGCGCGATGGGCGGAAGATAGCGTTCCTTTTGCTCGTCCGTGCCGTGGACCATCAGCGTCGGCCCGACGAGGTTGGTGCCCATCGTGCCGGCGCCGGGCGCGTGCTGGTAGGACATCTCCTCGTTGTAGACGAGCTGCCGCAGCGGCCCGACGCCCTGCCCGCCGTACTCGCCCGGCCAGGCCATCGTGAGCCAGCCCCTCGCGGCGACCGACTTGGTAAACGCGCGCGAGATCTCCGCTTCCTCCGGCGAGAGGTCTTCGCGGTCGTTGCGGCTCCCCCACGAATCGGGCAGCTCCCGCGCGATCAAGGCCTTCACCTCCTGGCGGAAGGCTTCGTCATCTGGCGAGAAGCGGAAGTCCATGGGTGCCTCCTAGATTGCAGTACCGCGGACTAAAGTCCGCGGCTTAGTCATGTGTGCCGCTAATGAGCGAACTTCTCCAGCCGTTCTAGTTGCGACCGGATGTAGTGTCGCACAGTCGACTCTGCACCTGGTTCGAGAAACAGACGTGGTAGAGGGCCATCGCAGTCTATCCGATGCCGCGGACTTCAGTCTGCGGTGACGTCGTACTCCTGTCGACCATCCCGCGGACTTCCGTCCGCTGTTCTCGTTTCGCTACTCCGGCGTGCCGCTCTGCTCCTCCAGCCACTGGTTGAAGCGCGGCGCTCGCTTCTCGCGGAAGGCGGCGATCCCCTCGCGAGAGTCCGGGTGGTGGTCGCTGATCGCGGTCTTGGTGGCGATGTCGTCGAACGCTTCGGCCATGCCCATCTCCGCCGCGTTGTAGATGCTGCGCTTGAGCAGCCGCATAGCGACCTGCGGGCCGTTCGCGAGCTCCCGCGCGAACTCCATCGCGCGCGCCATCAGCCTGTCGGGCTCGACGGCCTCGTGGACGATCCCCAGCTCCAGCGCCTCCTCGCCGGAGACGACGCGCTTGCGCATGAGGAACTCCATCGTCCTCGCGACGCCGATGAGCTGCACGAGGAGGTAGTGCCCGCCTTCGTCCGGCTGCAGCGCAAACCGGAGCGTCGCGCTGCTCAGGCGCGCGGTGGCCGAGGCGATGCGGAAGTCGCACGAGAGCGCCAGCGAGAGGCCGGTCTGCACTGTGATGCCGTTGATCGCGGCGATGGAGAGCTTGTCGAGCGCGCGGATGGCGAGGTTGACCGACTGCGAGAGGCTGCGTAGCGCATCGTACGTGCCGATCGCGCTGATGCGCTTCCCCTCCTGCGGACGCCACGGGTCGCGGAGTGGCGGGGCGAGGGCGGTGCGCTCTTGGCGCGGGCCGTCCGGGCCGCCGCCGCCGAGGTAGGGGCCGCCGTCGCCGCTGCAGAACGCGCGCCCCTCGCCCGTGATCAGGACGACGCGAACGCGGTCGTCGAGCTGCGCCTGCGTCATCGTTTCGACGAGGTCGCGCTTCATCCCGATTGTCATGGGGTTCAGGTGGTCGGGCTCGTTGAACGTGATCACCGCGATGCCGGGGTTCTCCAGCTCTATCTTGAAGCCGCGGAAGTTGCCTGTGTCCATGGGGCGCCTCCTACCTTCCTTGGAACTGCGGCGGACGCTTCTCCGCGAAGGCGCGCGGGCCCTCGCGGGCGTCCTCCGTCGACTGCACGATCGCCATCGCCTGGTTGGCCGCCTCCAGCGCCTCGCCGATGTCGCTCGTGAGGCCACGGTAGGCGAGCCGCTTCGCAAGCTGGATCGCAACGGCCGGCCCCTGCGCGATGCGCCCCGCGAGGTCGCGCGCGGCGTCCAGCAGTTCGTCCGGCGGCACGACCTTCGTGACGTAGCCGATGCGCAGCGCCTCCTCCGCATCGAAGAAGTCGCCCGTCCAGATTAGCTCCAGCGCTTTCGCGAGCCCGACGATGCGCGGCAGGTAGTAGCAGCCGCCGTCGCCCGGCACGAGGCCGACCTTCACGTAGGACATCGCAAAGCGCGCCTGCTCCGACGCGATGCGAATGTCAGTCATGCTGCACATGTCCATCCCCGCGCCGACGGCCGCTCCGTTCACCGCCGCGATGTACGGCTTATCGAGGAGCGCGGCCTGGCGAGGCACGTTGTGGACGCCGTCGCGCAGCCAGTTGCGGCGGTCGGCGGCGGAGACCGGCCCTGCGCTGCGGGCCGTCTCCGCGACGCCCGTGCCGGTATCGCCGCGCAGGTCCGCGCCGGCGCAGAAGCCGCGACCGGCGCCCGTGACGATGACCGCGCGCACGTCCGCGTCGGTGCGGGCGTCCTCCAGCGCCAGCGCCCACTCGCGGATCATTATGGGCGTGAAGGCGTTCATCCGCTCCGGGCGGTTCAGCGTGATCGTGGCGACGCCGTCCGCCTTCTCGTAGAGGATCTGCTCGAACTCCATCGGTGGTTCTCCTGTCGCCAAACGCGATATGAGGCGAGGGCAATTGTAGCAGAAGGCAGACGCCGCGTGGCGGGCGATGCGATGGACGCTGGCGTCGGCAGCGGCTATCATTGTGCACGACTTCACCAAGTCGGAACGAGCGCGTTACGGAGGTAGGAACGTGACGATGGACACGCGCTGGACGGACGTCGACAAACTGCTGCAACCCTCGCCCAAGAGCCAGGAAGAGCTCAAGCAGCGGGCCGTGCAGGATATCGCCCTCGCCCGCTACGAGTTCCCCACCACAGAACTGCCTTCCTATCGCACGTTCGTCAACGTGCCGGAGACGACGCTGCCGGTGACGGACGAGTTTGGCAACCAGCTCACGCCGGACATCGTCGTCGTGGACACGCCCGGGAACATCCTCAAGATCCTCGCCCAGGTGGAGACGGCCGACGGCGTCAACGACGAGCAGGCGCTGAAGGTGTGGCTCCGCTACGCGAACCTCCCCGAGACCGCCTTCTACGTCTACGTGCCGGTCGGCTACGGGGGCAGGGCGAAGGCGATCTGCCGGCGTTTGGGCGTCGATGTCTACGGCTACCGCACGTGGCGCTACACGCCGCAGGGCGTGGAGGTCAACGACATCTCGGAGCCGCCCGGCATCATCCACGCGCTCATGCCCAAGTTCGCGCGCAAGCTCATGCGCGGCATGGGGCCCTAGGACTCGAAGCTCGAAGCTCGGAGCTCGAAGTTCGAGGTTCGAGGTTCGAAGATGAACCCATTCGCCGGCTCACGACTTTATGGCAAGATTGGCAATTACCTCAACCGACCCCTGTTTCGCTTCTTCCCGGTGGCCCCTGGCTTCGCTCTGATCACTACTATCGGTCGCCGCTCTGGTCTCCCTCGCCGACAGCCAGTTCGAGCGGTTCGTTTAGACGGCCGCCTAGTTATCGCCTCCATCCATGGCGACCGCTCGGATTGGTATCGCAACCTCGTTCGTAATCCGAGAGTGCTCGTCAAGCTGGGCTCACGCACGTTCAGCGGTAGCGCCCGATGCCTCCTCGATGAAGCCGAGCGCGAGGAGACCGCCCGTGCTTATGCTGAAGCACTTACCTTCTACGACTGGCTCGATTACGCCGCTCTCTATTGGGACGTGCCCACCCGTGCCAAAATCCACCGCGCACATGAGGCGTGGGCTCAGCAAGGCCTCGTCATAATCGACCTCGATCCCGAGACATAGACGAGCGTCCCTCTCCGGCAGGAGGCCGCCGCGGCTATGTACAGGCTCAGCGCGGGGGCCCTTCGCCGAGCGCCCGCTCGATCTCCTCACGGTGCTGCGGGTAGCGCGACCCGAACGCGCGCACGAGGCCGAAGCAACCGCTGATCATCATGTCGCCGTGGGGTGTGGCGAAGTAGGGGTCGAGCCTGCTCCCGCGCAGGCGGCCGCGCTGCGGCCCGGTGACCGCGAGCAGGGGAGCGGCGTCGCCAGAGGCCGTGTCGGCGTAGAAGACGCCGTGGCCCTTGCTGTTGAAGACCTCCTCGTGCGCCAGCGTGCCGGCGATGAGGCGCTCCGTGAAGTCCTCGATCTGTTCGGTGGTCATCTCGCCGGTGTGGTGCTCGTAGAGGCTGTGGATGTGCGTGTCGCGCAGGTGGAAGGCGAGCGCGTGCATGTTGCCCAGGTTGAGCACGAGCTGCTCGCCGGCGTCCGCCACCCGCGGGTCCTGCAGGGCGCCGAGCGCCGCCGCCGGGCCGGTGTCGAGGAAGACGGTCGGCGTGTCGCTGTTGGCGCTGGCGAGCATGGTGCGGGCGCGGGTGAGGTACTGCGGCACTTCGTCCGGCAGGTAGGCGAACGAGCAGAGGTCGTTCTCACCTTCGACGACGCGCCGCAGGTGGTCGAAGCGGAAGAGGCGGTCCGAGTAGTCCGGCGGCGAATCGCCGTGGTCGAGGCAGCCGAGCGCCAGGCCGTCGAAGTCGCCCGGCACGTCGAACGCGGCGAGCGCTGTCCGCAGGGCGTCGAGGTCGAGGTCGCGCAGCACGATACGTTCGACGTCTTCGAGACGTGCCGCCTCGTCCTCGCTGACGACCTGCACACCCATCTCTCGTACGCGATCCAAGTCGTCGTCGAAGGTGCGGGCGGCGTCAGGGGTGGCGTAGGCGGCGCAGCCCGCCTTCAGGTGATCGTTCAGCGCCCAGTGGCAGGGGCCGCCGCCCTGGATGACGCCGGTGAGCAGGACGCCCCGGCCGGCCCTCGTCGCGCGCTTGATGCGGCCCGCGGCGATCGTGGTGGCGCTGGGCATCACGAGCTTGACGCTGTTCTCGATCGGCCCGGACGAGTCGAAGACGAGGATGTCCTGCGTGCCGGTGCCCATATCGATGGCGAGGATGCGCATAGTGAGATACTCCGCTGCTGCGCAGGAGACTGGCTGCTGTTCTATTGTAGCAGCGCGCGTGAAGCGGGGGGCGCAGCGGGAGGCGTCGTGCAGGTTTCGCCGCCCGCCGGGTGGGAGATGGCCCTGGCGGGCGGATTCGGTGTCGGTTCGTTTAAGCTACGGGCCCGGGTCGCGAAGGTCGTTCGAGTACCACTGATGGGTGAGGTACGCGGTTGAGAGCACCAGCACGAGGAGCAGCATCAGAATGAAGAGCATGGAACGTCCTTTCCGAATACATGTGCGGTAGAACAGGTGTACTATAGAACATGCATGCGGAGTTGTCAAGTGGCTAGCCGGGGATAGTTCGGCGGAATCGCACTGGCGGGCGGGACATGGGACGCGAATAGGCGATGGCGCTCTTCTCCGTGACCGAGGAGTTGTCCGCGCATCAAAGCAGCAGTGCTGATGAGAACCTTGCTGCTGTTGCATTGGGATGGCTCAGCGGACTTAATAGCGGCAAGGTGGGGGAGAAGAGGATGAGCGCGAAGCGGCGGCTGGTAAACGCGAAGAAGGTGGCGCTAGGGTACTGGGCGGAGAAAGGTTGGAACGCGGCGTTATTTTTCAGTGCGCAGACTGATCCACTACCAGGCGTCGTTACTGCTTGCCACGCATGCCACTGTTAGACCTTACTCAATCTTTCTCCTGGCCCGCACATAGAGCCCCACACCACTCAGCATCAACACACCCAGCACAGCTAGTAGACCTGCGACGACGATCGCCATCCACCGGCCAGCTAGAGAGCTCGACGCCTCGTCTGTCTTGGCAACGTTCTGATCGAAGTCTGCCAGCTGGGCGATTCCTCCGATTCCTTCAGGCAGTGGCAGTTCGCCCTGGGTCTGCTCAATCTCGGCATAGATCTGGTCGAATAGTCCGGTCTGCGTCCCGTCACCGGAGTCGAAATTAGAACCATGACCGGCAAGAACTAGATGGCCAAATAGGTCGTCGGCCAGCCAGAAGCCGGCGTTTGTAGACCGAAAGAGGATCGGCACCGCTGACGTGTTCCCATGGATGTAGACTACCTGGGGCGGCAAGCGCTCCACCTTGTTGCTTATGACGAGAAGAGGGCTCGTATTGTAGAGCGTTCCGCCGGGAAAGCCCGCAGCGGCAGGCAGGTCGATCTCAACGAACACATTGAAGAAGCTTTCGGACGGAAAGTCGTTTACTGGGTTCCCGGTCGGGTCTAATGACTCTACCTCACCTGGACTAATAGGTTGCGCCGGTGCCGCGCTACCGGCCCGCACCGCCGCGCCGAAACCTGTCAAGTTTAACGTGACGATCTCTGTGTGAATCTCCCTCGAACCCGCCGGACCCTCGATACCCGGTGGCACCAACGAAAACGACCCATCCGAGATGACGGTGCCAGCCGTGCCGACGACTGCTCCACCTGTGTCCGTAGCATCGCCATCGACATGCGGAGCGCTTCGGCCGATCACCGTGGCTGGGTCAATCAGCGTAGGACTGTCGAGCCTGGAAGTGCCATCCCAACCTGGATAGCCAGTCATCAGGCTACGAAACTCCGGCGCGACCAGAATGCGAAACTTCCCCATCGATGGGATCGTATCGTCGCCAACTCCCAGGTACGGACCCAGGCCGTGGATCGGCGTGTCTTGGCAGTTCGTAGGCCCGAAGCCCTGCTGGAGAAAAACGAGGAAGTCAGGAAACCCGATGACGCCGCTCTGATCAAGGTCCGCCGCTGCCGGAGCAGGCGGTACAAGTAAGTTGAGATAGCTCAATAGAATGTCAAAATCGCTCGTTGTCACGTTCTTGTCGCCGTTCAGGTCCGCACATGGCATGTCGTGAATCGCTTCGGCGTTGTCGCTTAGTTGCACGTATGTTACCGCGATCGCAACCGTGATGATGCACGCCACCAATACGAAGGCCATCCGCCTCATTTGCTCCCTCACTCTCTCAGACGCGATGGGCTTGACCACGCGGGGAGAATTCAGCCTGACCAGCCGCAGACTGCATCGGCGAGTATACGCCGATCTAAGAAATTGTCAAGGTTAATACGAACTGGAGCCAGGGAGGAAACCGATCCACATGAGTTTTCCACGCCTATCTCCGAGCGAATCGTCAAGGTGTTGGCTGCAATTTTCCCCTTACACCGGCGGCAGTTGAGCGACCAAGGTCGGGCGAAATATTCGCCCAGTGTGCGCTTGCATCGCCAGCACTCCGGCTCCCTGTCGATCATGCGGCAACCTATCTACGCCATCGCTCCTTTCCAGGGCGCAATCACCTGGACAGCGAACCCAGGCCATCAGTCCTATCCGGCCCGTACGCTGAGAAGTGAGGGTCGACCCCGCCCTACGAGTGCGCCAGTTCGCGTTCGACGCGGATCGCCTCCAGCGCGAGGGCGCGAACGTCGTCCGGCACGGGGATGTCCAAGCCGCAGCTCGCCACGGGCAGCGCCTCGTTTCGCTGGAGCTGCGCTTCGGAGACCCATGTGAGCGTGGCGTCCTCCACCTGCCCGTGCGCGCCCTTGCTTTCCGACGGCCGGCAGAAGTAGATCAGGTCGATGTGTTGGTGCTTCTCGCTCTCATCGCCGCTGTTCTCCAGCAGGATCGTGTAGGGGGCGGGGAGCTGGTGCGGGCGGGAGAAGGCGAACGTAGGGGTGAGCGGCAGCAGCTCCGCAACGATGCCCGTCTCCTCGCGCACCTCGCGCAGGACGGCGGCGACGGGGTCCTCGTCGGGCAGGAGATGGCCGCCCGGAGGCATCCACTGCTGCAGCTTCTTGTGCCAGTGGAGGAGCGTCATGCCTTCCCGCACGACGAAGGCGGTAGCCGTGAAGTGCCGTTTCATGGCTCGCCGGGATTGTACAACGAAGGGTAGGGGGCGTCGAGCTACTAGAACGGTTCGCCGCCGCAGGCCATCGGGTCGCCCTCGAAGAAGAAGGCGATGATCGGCTTGAAGGCCGGCGTGAATTCACGCCGCGCGCTGCAATAAACGGTTCCAGAGCGAGCGAACTCCGCCGAAACCGCGCCATCGTCCTCGTCATCCACCGCCTGAGAGATGGCGCGCGACACGTTCAAAGTCTCCTCGAAGTACTGGATGAGCCGCTGATGGCCGGCGTCGAACTCCTCGGGAGCCCGCAGCGCCCGGAAGGACCCGAGAGCTTCTTCGATCGCGGCGATGATTTCGGGTTGGAGAGCTGCCAGGGATGCGAATCTCTCTTCAGGCGTGTAGGCAACCGGGAAGACCCCGACGCGAGGACTAAACTCCGCGACATAGCCACGGAGGATCGTCTGGAGCTCCGCGCCGTAAGCACCACCCGGCGGCAGTTGGCTGCTCGTACAGAGGCCGCTCTCTGCCTCCCCGGATTCGAGTTGCTCGCAGAAGTTCGGAGACGCCTGAAGCAACAGCCTCGTTCGACCAAGGAAGAACTCGCTGATGGTGAGGAAGGTAGAGACAAGGTCCTCGTCGCCTATCGCCTCCTCAAAAGCCTCACTAAGCTGAACCTGCTGGCGCAGATACTGAAGGTAGGCTTCCTGATCTGGCCGGTGGCTTTCAGGCGGAGCGAGCTGCTCCGCTCGTTGCAGCATCGCCGAAAACGTGGCGTTGATCTCTGCTTCGCCAAGCACGCTGAAGAGCCTTCCTCTTGTCGGCCAGCTGGTCTCCAGCGCCTCGTCGATGCCGACCACCTTCCCATCGATCTCGTTCGAGATGGCGGCAATTTCGGCCAGGTACGCCCTCTCGGCGGCCGTCGGCGTGGACGCTGCCGCAGGCGGTAGCTGCGTCGCTGTGGATTCGGGCGTGTCGCCGGAGCCGGAGCTGCCGCACGCTACGAGCGTGATGGCGGCCACGACGAGAACGGCGGCAGCTACGAGCTTCCGCACGGCTCTTCCCCCTGCTGGTACCGGATCATCGTCTGGAACACCCGCATCATTCTGGGCGCACGCGGCCACGAGCAATGTGATCCATGCTACGCAACGCGCCGGATCAGGCGAGCTTGACGAACTTGAGCGCCGTGGAGAACGGCCGGCGGCGCAGGTGGCGGACGTAGGGCTTGGGCAGCTCGCGCTCGCCTTCCTCCGAGACCTCCGGCTCATCGAAGTCGCGCAGCTCCAGGCCGGATCGCTTGCAGGCGGCGACGTAGTCGCGGAGAGGACGGTGGAAGGAGAGGATAGGCTTCAGCTTCCCCCATTGCAAGTAGCCGGCGTCTTGGATGAAGTAGTCGTCGTCCAGCCACCCTGCTCGGTCCTCCGCGCGGGGCGAGTCCGGCGCTAGATAGTGCCAGCGGCCGTTGAGCGTCCCCGGCGAGATGATGCAGACGAGGCGTCCTCCCGGCTTGAGCACGCGTGCGATCTCCGCGATCGCCGCCTCATAGTCGCGCACGTCCATGAGCACGTAGTTGGCCACAGCGGCGTCGAAGCTCCCGTCCGCGAGGAACTTCATCTCGGAGATCGACCCGTGGTGGAACTCGATCTCGAGCGGCTCCTTCTCCTGGTAGGCGAGGGCGATCTCGTGCAGCCCCTGCGCGTTTTCGACGGCGACCATGCGCGCGCCCCGCTTCGCCAGCAGCCGCGAGAGGTAGCCGGCGCCGCTGCCGGCATCGAGCACGCGCTGGCCGTGCACCTCGCCGAGGAAGCCGAGCAGCACAGGGTCGCTCTGGTACTTGCGGTTGCGGTCGCCGCGCTCGCCGTAGAGCGACTCCCAGATCTCCGCGTTGGCGCTCCAGTTGGCGTCGGAGTCCGCGTCCGAAAGTGAGTCGAGCTCGACCCTCGGGTTGCGCGGCGGGGGATAGCGCGTGAGCTGCGCCTCCGCCGAGAGCCAGCGCCGGCTCTGCTCAGCCGCCGGATCGCGCTGCCACGGGTGGCTGTGCTCGGACTCCGCGTAGTCGAGCGAGGGGTGGCGCTCGTCGCATTGCTGGCACTCCAGTCGCCAGTAGTACTCCCAGGCCCAGAAATCGCCGAGCCAGTCGATCACCTGCCGTCCGGCCTCCCGGCAGAGCATCCGGCCGGAGGAGGAGCAGTAGAAGCGCGCCATGAAGTGGCCGGGCTCGCCGCAGTGGTCGCAGACGAACCGCCAGTGCCAGGCGCAACGAGGCGCTTCGGATCCGGTGTCGAACTGCGCCGGACGGCTGCTGTACGTGCCGTCTCTCTCGGCGATCTGGTCGCAGTAGTAGCAGTTCACGTGGCGCTCTCCCGGGCGCGTTCCAGCAGCTCGAACGGAAACTCCTCCAGCGAATCGAGCACGAGGTCTGCGTCGTCGATCGGCGGGAAGGCGGTGCTGGCGGCGCGCACCTGCACGCTGTACATCCCCGCGGCGTTGGCCGATGCGATGCCGGCCGGCGTGTCCTCGACGGCGACGCACCGTTCCGGCGGCACGTCCAGCAGCAGCGCCGCCTTCAGGTAGAGGTACGGCGCGGGCTTGCTCTTCGCGACCATCTGGCGCCAGGCGATGGCGTCGAACGTGTCCAGCGGAAGGCCCGCCCCGCCCAGGAGCGCCTGCACCCACTCCTTTCGGGAGGAGGTAGCCAGGCCGATGGGGGTTCCTTGACGTCGCAGGCGCTCAAGGGCCGGGCGCACGCCGGGGAGTAGCGGCCGGGGTTTGGCGAGGACTTCCAGGAGCGTGGAGTTGTAGCGCGTCACGTACTCCTCGGGGTCGCCTTCGATCTGGAGCATCTCCTTGATCGACCGCCAGGTGACGGAGATACTGGCGCCGATCAGTGGCTTGTAGCGCTCCCAGTCTATCTGCTTGCCTGTCGGCATCAGCACTTCGTTCGCAGCTTCGAAGAACGCGGGCTCGCTGTCCACCAGCACGCCGTCCATATCGAAGATCACGGCCTCGTAGCGATCGGCCGCACTCACAGCGATTTGCCCAGTGAATACGTAGCGATGGTGTCGAACTCGGGCACTTCCTCCGCGACCCACCACACCTTTACGAACTCCACGCGCCGCACCGGGAAGCTGGGACCCGGCCCCTCAGACCGCAGCTCCGCCAGCGCCGCCTTCAGTTCGTCGATCCCGTCGTTGGAGCGAAAGCGCGCGATGCTGACGTGGGCCAGGAAGCCCGCGCCGTCGATGGGATAGCGGGCTAACTTCGGCACGTTCTCCATCAGCCGCACGTTGAGCTGGCGCATGCGGCCTTCATCCCACACTTCAAGGAACACGACGGAGGCGAAGCCGCTCGCCAACCCGAGTTGCGCCCGGAACGCTTCCTCCCGCGAGAGGAGCGCACGCGCCTTGCCGGCAATGCGGGGCACATCCTGCCGGAGCACGTCGTCCTCGTGGACTCGCCTGATCACCTGGAAACCAGCAAGCTTGATGGTGACGTGCCAGAACCAATCGGGGAAAGGTTCCACACCCGGGATGCCCGCGATCCGTTCGATGACTCGCGCCAGATGCTCGCGGGCGGCGGTGTCCGCCACTCGCATCAGAAAGGTGAGGGACTGGGCGCGGCCACGCGTCCACTCCCACTCTGAGCTGTCGCCTACTATCTGGAGGGAATCGAGCGCCTGGAAGCGTGACCAGGCGTCGTCGAACGAAGTAATAGTGTCCACGGGACCTCTGTAGCGTCTCTGAGAGAGATCGCGACCGTGCGCTTAGCTGATCTTCGTGACGGTGTAGCGAAGGGCGCCCCTGGGGACATCCACGATCACTTCGTCGCCGACCCGCTTGCCCAGCAGCGCTAGGCCGACAGGCGATTCGTGGCTGATCTTGCCTTCTTTCGGGTCGGCCTCAGGGGCGCCGACGATGGTAAACTGCTGCGTCTTCTTCTCCGCGCCGACGACGGAGACGGTGGAGCCGATCTGCACCTGGCTCGCGCGGTGCGCTTCCTTCTCGTCGATGATCGTCGCGTCCTGGGTCAGCTGCTCCAGGGTGAGGATGCGCCCCTCGACGAAGGCTTGCTCGTTCTTGGCGTCGTCGTACTCCGCGTTGTTCTGTGTGCTGGCCAGCTCCTTCGCTTGGCGAATCCGCTCCGCCACCTGGGGGCGCCGGACGCTCGTCAACTGCCCCAGCTCATGCTCGAGCTTGGCCAGTCCGTCTTTGGTGAGGAGAACAGGATGTTCAGCCATGCTTTTTCGCCTCGGCAAAAAGAGAGACTGAGGGGATGAGATCCCTCAGCCACGGTAATTACCTGGTTTGCTGAAAGTATACATGACGGCAGGACGGCTGTAAAGAGGCGTGGCCGGTAGTGGGCTTAGGCGCCGTAGACGCCCACGATGATGAAGACAGCGAGCAAGATCACAGCGAGGAGGGCGTAGATAGCGTACAGAGCTATCCTAGGTGGCGCACCGTCGTTCTGCTCTTCGGATGGTGTCTCTTCGTCGCTCATGCCCCCGCATCCTCCTCGGCCGCTGTTGCCTCGGTGGCCGGCTCCGCCGCCGCTTCAGCGGGCTGTGGCTCCTTGGCGCCGTTGCGCTTGCCGAAGACGGCCTCTTCTAGCAGCTCTGCCACGTCCAGTATCTTCATCCGCTTCTCTTCGTCCGGCTCCACGGACGGGATGCCATCGTCGAACATCTGGATGCAGAAAGGGCAGTTGGCGGCGAGCACCTTGCAGCCGGTCTGCTGCGCCTCCTCGCTGCGCAGATGGTTGATGCGCTTCCCCTTGGTCTCCTCCACCCACATGTGGGAGCCGCCGGCGCCGCAGCAGAAGGCGTTCTCTTTGCAGCGCGGCAGCTCGACCAGCTCGGCGTTCGGGATGGCGTTGATGACATCTCGCGGTGCGTCGTAGATCTCGTTGTGACGGCCGAGGAAGCAGGAGTCGTGGTAGGCGATTTTCTCGGCCAGCTCGTGCTGCGCTGTCAGCTTTCCTTCCTTGAGCAGGTTCGCAAGCACCTGCGTATGGTGGTAGACCTCGAAGTGGCCGTCGAGCTGAGGGTACTCGTTGAGCATGACGTTGAAGCAGTGCGGACAGGTGGTGATCACCTTCTGCACCTGCTTGCCTTTGAGCGCCTCGACCGTCTCACACTGGAATTGTTTGGCGAAGGCCTCGTCGAGAGCGGGGAGTTCCGCGCGGATGACGTGGCCCGGAGGTACTGCGCCTGGAAGAACGCCACCTTCAACATCGGAAAGCAGACCCGGGATGCCCTCACGCTGATCCAGCACGGAACCCCCCCCCTGGAGGCCGGATACGTCCTCTGGGAAAATGGCAGCCGCCAGCCTGCGGCGAACGGTTCCTTGATGCGCACCTCGCCGATCCCGATTTTCTTCGCCGACGATCCGATTGCCCTGCGCCGGGCCGCCCTGGCCGACTCGGTGATCACCCATGCGGATCCTCGATGCCGTCTCGCCTGCGCCGCTCTCGGCGCCGCCGTGCGGAACGGCATCGTCGACGAGGACGCCACTCCCACGTCGATGTGGCTTGCCGCCATCAAGGAGATCCTGCCGGCGGCCGAGGAGATCGATTCCCGGACGCCTCCAGAAGTCGTGGAATTGGCCAGGGATGAGGTTGTGGCCGACCTGAACATGGCCGGCCAGGACGATCCAGATTTGGAGTCGCCAGAAGTGGACATGTACCGCTA
>JADFNZ010000025.1 GCA_022563135.1 Chloroflexota bacterium
GCCGCCCATGCTGTAGTCGATCAAGGTGTAGATGAGGCCGCCGTGGAGAACGCCGTTGGGGTTGTGCCAGGCCGGATCGACGTCGAGGCGCATGCGAGAGCGGCCCGGCTCTCGAACCTCGGAGACGATGCCGAGCGCGTCGCCGAGCGCGCCGACGCTGCCCTCGGCCTCGAGTGCCCGCTCGTCGCGCCCCAACGTCTGTGCCCAGGCGAGGAGCGTGCGTGTCTGCGTGTCCGTGAGGCCGTCGATAGCGGCGCGGAGCTCATCGCGAGGGCCGGCCTCGCCCGTCACGCGAGCACCGCTTCCGCTGCGGAGATGGCCAGCGCGACCGCCTCCGTCGGGTCGCTCGCGCGCACGATGCGTTCGTCCTCCACGCCCCGGTCGTCGCTGATGTGCCACGTCCCGAGGCCGACGACGGGCTTGCCGTAGGCCAGCGCGATCGCGATCTCGGAGAGCGTGCCGTAGGAGCCGTCCACTGCGATGAGCGCGTCCGCGGAGAGGACGATGACGTTGTTGCGCGCGTAGCCCATGTTGGTGACGATGGCGAACTCCACGTGCGGGTTCGCCTCGCGCCGGTCCTTGCCCGGCAGCACGCCGATCGTGTGGCCGCCCTCCTGGCGAGCGCCGCGGCTGGCCGCCTCCATCACGCCGCCGCGTCCGCCGCAGATCAGCGTGTGGCCTAGGCGGGCGATCTCCCGCCCGACGGCCTCCGCGATAGGCAGCGCGTCCTGCGGCGGGCTATCGCCTCCGATGACGCCGATCATCATGGCGAAGCCATGATACGGGCCGTCGCAGGCGCGGACAAGCGAATGTACTTCTTGCGCGAATGGCCCTGGTTTTCCGCTGGGCGCTTTGCCGAAGAGCTCCTGGCGAAGCTGCGCGCTGATCGTGGTGCCACTAGGTCGACGCCACAGAATGGAGCGGGCCGCTTAGGGGATTGACGCGGGCGGATGGGAGTAGGAGAACGCGCCCCGTGCTAAAATCACGTCGTCTCTGAATGAGGAGGTGGCATGATAAAACGGGCAACGGCGGTGACAGCCCTGGCAGGGGCGCTCATCGCACTCGTAATTGTGGGCGGTTTCCTGGCCCTAGATGGGACAGTTCTGCACTGGTACGTCGAATCTGACGAGCCAATACCAACACCCGTTCCCACACGATTGGCTGGGCCTGCTTTCTTAGCGTCCGACGTGCTCAACCTTACTAGAGCACAAGTAGAAGAAGCAGATGTCTTTCCGTCAGACACCAGATGGGTAAGCTGCGTGCGGGCCACTTACTGGAGCGGCAACGGCGTGTGGGTTGTGGGGTGCGAATTTCGTGTTAATCGTACTGACGACCCAGAGGTCACCAGGAGCTATACCTTTGATGATAGGACAGGAAATCTTTTGAGATAGTAGAAGCCGCCCCTTATGGAAGTGCCCCGCCATGAGAATTCGCCGCCTGCTTTTCGCTCCGATACTGATCGCCCTAGTTTCCCGCTGGGCGCTTAGAGAAAGCTCTTGGCTGGTGGCTACTTCCGCCGCGCGCGGCGCTTCGGCTTGGGCGACGGCTGCTTCGCTGCGCCGCCGTCCGGCGTGATCATCGGGCGGGGCTCCCGCTGCACGGTGAGCTGGAAGACGTCGGGCCGGGCGTAGTGGCCGGCGACGTCGAACATCCAGCGCGAGCTATCGATTAGCGCCGGATCGACCTCCGCGTAGAGGATCTCCTCCTTCGCGCGCACCGGCCCGGCGATGAACTGGCCGTTCGGGTCGACGATGGCGCTGTCGCCGACGTTGATCCACTCGTTGTCGTCCGTGTAGAAGCGCTTGTACTCGTAGCGGTCGGGTATCTCGTCCTTGCGCAGCGCGATGCAGCAGCCCACGACGTACACGCGGCCCTCCCGCGCGATGTGCTGGAGCGTGGCGAGCCAGGGCGCGCCGTGGTCCCACGTGGGCGCCAGGTAGATCTGCGTGCCCCAGGCATACATCGCGTAGCGCGCGAGCGGCATGTAGTTCTCCCAGCAGATCAGCGCGCCCACCGTGCCCAGCGGCGTATCGAACGTCTGGAGCGTGCTGCCGTCGCCGCGCGCCCAGACAAGCCGCTCGCCGCCGGTGGGGATCAGCTTCTGGTGCTTGCCGAGGATGTTTCCCTGCGCGTCGATCACGAGCAGCGTGTTGTAGAGGCTGCTGCCGCTCGCCTCCGCGTTGCGCTCGTTCACGCCGATCACCACGTGCGTCTTGGCGCGGCGGGCGGCGCGTGCGAGCTGCTCCGTAGCGTCGCTCGGGATGGCGACGGAGTTCTCGAGCAGCTCCGCGTAGAGCTGGTTGTGCAACCCGGCCTCCGCCGGCGGCAGTGCCCAGACCCAGTCCGGGTAGGTGGGGATGAACGCCTCCGGAAAGACGACGAGTTTGGCGCCCTGCTTGCCCGCCTGCGCGATCAGCCCGCAGGCCTTCTTGACCGTCTTCTCGCGATCGAGGAAGACGGGCGCGGCCTGCACCGCCGCGATCGTGAACTTGGGGCGCTTCTTGGCCGGCATGTGGCGGCGACTACTTCTGGCCGTAGGTCACCGCGTGCACCGGCGTCATGTCGAACGAGCCGACGTTGCGGAAGCCGTGCTTGCCCAGCAGCTCCACGTACGCCTGCGTGGGTAGGAGCTGGTCGTCGATGAGCGCCTCGAAGAACTGGATGCCGCACATGATCCGCGCGGGCACCGTCCGCGTCCCCTCGAGCGAGTCCGGGAAGGGGAAGTCCGAGATGACGAAGTAGCCGTCCGGCTTGAGCGCGCGGAGTACGCCTTGCGTCACCTTGTCGATGTCGCGGCACTCGTGCATGGAGACGTTGATGTGCGCCAGGTCGAACTCGCCGTCGAAGGTCAGCTCCTCCAGCATGCTCTGCTTGAGCGACACGCGTTCGCCCAGGCCCGCGCCGGCCAGCCGCTGCCGCACCAGATCGAGGGAGTGGGCGTCGCCGTCGACGCCGACGTAGCTGGTGCCTGGGTACTGTTCGGCCATGCGCACCAGGCCCGTGCCGGTGCCGCAGGCCAGCTCGAGCACCTTGGCGCCGTCGCCGAGCTTCTCTGCCAGACCGGGCACCTTGGCGAGGCCGCCGGGGATGTAGCGCATGTAGAACGGGCGAGCGGTGAGGCTAACGGCCTCAATGAAGTCCGGGCCGCACTGGTCCCACCAGATGCGCTTGCCGGAGGGCAGGTTCTCGGAGAACATATCGAACATCTCTGGCTGGAGCAGCACGTTAGGCAGCACGCCGGCGAACCCCGGAAAGTCCTGATCGAGCAGGAGCTTGTCCATCGCCGGAGCGAGGCGGAACGTCTCGCCGTCATCGGCCTCCAGTATCTCCGCGGCGTAGGCGGAGCGGCACCAGACGCAGGTGTAGAAAGGATCGAGGCTCGTCGCCTTGGCGAGGGCCTCCGCGCTGATGCCGTCGGGATGCCTGTTGGTCTCCTCCAGCAGCCCGTGTCGCAGCCCGATGTCGATGGTGCGGGCGCCGACGTAGCCGGCGACGTGGCTGAGAACCTTGCCCGCCTGCTGCTGGACGACTTCCGGGGATGGCGCTTCCTGCGTCATGATCGCGACCTCCTTGAGAGCCTGTGAATACCTGCCACCAGAACACTTGCGAGGCGAAGCGTAGCACATGGCCGCGCGGCTTGCAGCCTACCCCACCATCTCCGCGATGCATTCCATCCCTACGGGCAGCTCCGGCAGCGCGAGGCCGTTCGCGCCGAAGGCGGAGCAGGCGTGTGGGTCGTTCGGGAAGTATTCTTTGTAGGCTGTTGCGAAACTCGAAGGGGCTTCTCTTTGGAATCTAAGCGGGGAGCAGTTTGCGGATGGCTTCCTGTGCGCGTTTGTGTTGCGGCCCAGTAGACGGGATATTCTGCCTCTCAATTGGCGACTTGGGCTTCTCAAACAGAGCTTCAAAGTGGGGCAAGAAATCAGGATGGGCCTTCAGATAACGACTTTGAAACCCTAGAATCTCAAAACCAACAATCTTTAGGGTTTCAGGGTCAAGGCGTACTTGGAGGCCGTGGCCGGAGGAAATTTCCTCAGTTATTGCAGGCTGCGGCTCACCTAGCGAAAGTAGAAAAATATCAAACTCCGCGTCGTAGGTTACGACTATATTGAGAGAACCTAGCCTCTCCTCAAGATCGCTATTGGCGGCAAGCAGCTCACCAGCCGTTAGGGCTTCGACCTTGTCCACGTTATCTTCCCTCTCCCTAGTCTCCTTGTGAGATGGAATGTTGCTACCTCTCCAACTCTTCCCCAAAGCAGCGTACGCTCGTAGTAAACCGGAACCTTAATGAAGCACTTTTCAAACTTGCCCCGGCCCAACCCCCAGCGATAGTAAACAATACAGTTTCCGTCGGCCTCGTCATCACTCAACTCATGATCGGGGTCAGCTATCGTCTGCTTGGCCTCCTCTATGTAATCGGCCATCTCCGGTCGGTTTGATAGGTGTTCCTTGAACACCGAAGTCCTAAGCCGCACCAACCTCCCGAGTCGATCCTTGACCTCGAATACTACGTCTTCCTGCTCCATTGTTCGACTGGTTACCCCTCCACGTCAACCTCGCATTTGGGCATGACAGTATGCCTGACGTTTATCCTTGACAAGACTGTAATGCCATAGTACAGTGTAGTCACAAAGATTGCAAGAGAGGTGAAGACCAATGGCTGCTGACAAAGGCGACGCCATCCTGACGCTCGAAAAGGTGCTCGGCCAGAAGATTCGCGCTCGGCAGAAGGACTTGGCGAGCTGGCGCCAAAGACGGGAGGAGGCTTCGACAAATGAGGAGGAATGCCTCAGGGAAATCTCCGAAATGGAGATGGCTATCGCTGTCTTTAGGAGGGCTCTCGGTCTCCACTCTGATGTTCCTCCTACAGATGAGATTGATGTACTGCGCTACCGTAGTCAAACCGTAGCCCAATCAGCGGAAGACATCCTGAGGGGCGTAGGCGGCCGGGCCCGCGTAGTGGATATTACCAAGACTCTAGTGCGAGCCGGCAAGCTAAAGGACAGTCGAGTTGGGTACGCGGTCGTAACGAAGGCACTAGATCGAAGCGACCGATTCGAGAAAGTGGGCAAAGGCGAGTACTCAATCGCCAAGGAGGGCATGCGGAAGCAACATAGTTAGATAAAGAGCGGCACCAGCGGGCGGCAACGCAACTGGTGCCTACTAGACACCAGAGGAGTGATCTCCCCCCACGGCGTACGATTCTGGTATGGACAGCCCCTACCCCGCCA
Source organism: Chloroflexota bacterium (assembly GCA_022563135.1). The sequence goes on from JADFNZ010000025.1 coordinate 5,232, forward strand.
CCTCCGCGACGCACTCTATCTCCACGAGCAGCTCCGGCAGCGCCAGGCCGTTCACGCCGAAGGCGGAGCGCGCGGGCGGGTCGTGCGGGAAGTACTCTTTGTAGGCCTCGTTCATCTTCGGCCAGAGCGACATGTCCGTGATGAAGACGGTCACCTTGACGATGTCCTCCAGCGTCGCGCCAGCCTGCGCGAGCACCTCCCGAATGCTCTCCATCGTGAATCTCGTCTGCTCCTCGATGCCCTCGCCCACCTTGCCGTCGCATATGCCCACCTGGCCGGAGAGGAAGAGCAGGTTGCCGGTCTGCACGGCGTCGGAGAAAGGGTAGGGCAGGTCGTTCGGGTAGGTCTTCTTCGTCATGGCGTCCCTCCTGTCGTAATCTCGTAGCGGTAGCGCGCCGCCTCCGTGGTGCCCTCGGTTGTGCCCATGACGACGATGACGGCTCGCTGGTACTCGCTGCCGAGGCCGGCGAGGCGAACCGTGCCCTTGTTCTCGCCGTCGAGCGGGATCACCTGCACCGCGGGCGGCGAACCGAAGGTGATGAGCCGCAGCTCGAAGCGCTGGGGCAGCGGCCCGGTGACGCGCAGAAAGCCCTCGCGACGCCAGTCGCCCACGTCGGCCTCCGCGTCGTCGAGGAAGCCGATCTCCGGCACCGCGATGTCGTCGATCGCCCAGCCGCGCTTGCTCAGCGACTCGTCCGTGACGTACTCGAAGCGGATCAGGATGCGCGAGCCGGCGAAGCGTGTCAGGTCCATCTCCTCCTCGATCCAGCGGGGCTCCTCGCCGCCGCCGCTGACGCCGTAGTAGGAGGGGCCGTACAGCACCTGCATCGGGTCGTCGGTCGTCGTGTGGCGGCCGGTGAGCACCGCCCAGCTCCGGCCGCCGTCCCGCGAGACGGTCACGTGCGCGAAGTCGAACCAGCGTTCAATGTCGAACCAGGTGCGGAAGGTGAGCGTGGCCGTCCGGACGGCGGTCAGGTCCAGCTCGCGCGTCAGCGTGGCGTCGATGGTATCGCCGCGGTTCGCCCACCAGAACGCGCCGTCCGCGCCCGGATCGAGTACCGGCACGTCCGCGAAGCCCTCGAACGCGAACTCCGGCGGAGCGCTGAAGTCCTGGGCGCGCAGCTCCAGGTAGTCGGCGGCGAACTGGCGCACCTCGGCCTCGGCCTCTCCGGCGCCCCGGACGCGCTCGCTTGCCGGCGCGCTCACGTCGCGCAGATCGTATCCGAACGGGCCGCCGGGCTGATCGAGAAAGTTGGCGACCGCCCAGTCGGCGAAGAGCTGCGCGAAGTCACGGCCGCCGTCCCGCAGGAACGCCTCGAGACCGTCGATGCCGTCTCCCGGCTCGGCCACGAGGTCGCGCACGCCGCCCGCGCTCTGCTCGAACAGGTAGGCGAAGAAGAGGCCGCTGGCATCGTAGTGGATGCCCGCCTCTGGGCCCTCAGCCCAGGTGTTGAGCTGGGTGTCCGGTCGGGCGAGGAAGCCGCCATACGAACCGCCGCCGACGACGAGCACGGCGGCGAGCTCGGAGAGCCCTTCGTTCACCCAGCTCTCCTCGCCTGGGTCGCCGCGGCCGTGCACGAGGTGCTGGAACTCGTGCGCGAGGACGGCGGTGAAGTTCGGCGAGCCGAAGGGACGGAGGCGGGCGTTGAGGTAGATGATCTCGCGCTGGTTGCTGCGAGGCGCCACCGCCTTCGTGTAGCTGTCGGTGTCGGTGACGTAGCCACCAAGCCAGGCCGGCAGGTTCGCGATCAGGATGACGATGCGCGGATCGCCGTCGACGCCCGGGATGGCGGGCAGGCCAAAGGCTTCAGTCACCTGCGGCCAGACCGTCTGCTCGAAGGAGCGGGCCGCCGCCTGCACGTCCGCGTCGCCGACGCCTGCCGCGCGCTCTACGAAGAGGTAGGCGTGCTCGGAGATCGAGCGGAGCGTCGCGCTGGCGGTGCGCAGCCGCGGCGGGAGCAGGGGATCGCCGGTGATCAGGATCAGCTCGAACTCCTCCGTGTCGCCCAGTTGCGGCGGCGGTAGCTCGACGGTGCGGGGGAGATCGCCCCCGGCCCCGAAGCGCCGGGCGAGATCGAGCAGGTCGCGGTCCGGCGGGGCGTCCGTGCCTGTCGTCGGCTGGAATGGCGTCGCTGTCGGCGTGGGCGCGGGCGGCGACGTGGCCGTCGGGTCGGGCTCGCTGCCGCCCGAGCTGCAGGCTGCGAGCAGGGCGAGAGCGAGGCAAACGAGAACCGCCCCGACGGCGCCGGGGCGGTGGTAGAAGAAGCGCGACCCGCGCCTATCTGGCGCGGGGGTGGGCCTGCTCGTAGACGTGGCGGACGTGCTCGTCGGTGATCTTGGTATAGGCCTGAGTGGTGGAGATGTTGGCATGGCCGAGGAGCTCCTGCACGTTGCGCAGGGGAGCGCCGCCTCTGAGCATATGGGTGGCGAAGCTGTGGCGCAAGGTGTGCGGCGTCACCGGCTCCGAGATGCCGGCGTCCTTGGCGTACTGCTTGAGGATGAGCCAGAAGCCCTGGCGGGTGAGCCGCTCGCCGCGCCGGTTGAGGAAGAGCGCCCGCTCCCGCCGGTTCTTCGCCAACCGCGGCCGGCTGTCGTTGAGATAGGAGACCAGCGCTTGCAGCGCCTGGTCATGGATGGGAACAGTGCGCTCTTTCGCGCCTTTGCCCAGGCAGCGCACGTAGCGACTTTTGCCGTTCATTGAGATGCTATCGAGATCGAGGGAGACGAGCTCCGTGACGCGCAGGCCGGTGGCGTAGAGCAGCTCCAGCATCGCCTGGTCGCGCAGCGCCTCCGGGCTGCCCTTTCGCGCGGGCTGCTCCAGGAGCTCGTCCATCTGCTGGACCGTGAGCGGCCTGGGGAGCGCCTTGCCGACGCGCGGCGACTGAAGGCTCTCGGTCGGGTTGCCGTCGATCGCCCCTTCCGCCTGAAGGAACTGGAAGAACGACTTGACGGCCGCCACCTTGCGGGCGACGGTGGCCTCGGCGTAGCGTCTGCTCTTCAGCTCCAGCACGAAGGAGACGATGACATCTCGCGTGATGCCCCGCCAGTTGGTGCGGTTGCCGTTGAGGTTGAGCGTGGATAAGAAGGTGTGAAACTGTGTCAGATCGTTGCGATAGGCATCGATTGTGTTCGCTGATGCCCCCTTATCAACAGACATAAAGTGAAGGAAGTGGCCGATGCGGTCGTCCATGACGCTGCCTCACCTCTTTAGAAGAGTTGCTACGGTGCGGGGCCTGGGGAAGTCGACCCCTATTGTATGCGCCGTCACAGGCGATGTCCAGGGGAGAGCAAGGCTAGAACATAAAAAGATCGAACCAATTTCCCACCGAACGACATATGCGGGCGCTCGAACCGGTCGAACAACGGCTTAACGGCTGCGCCGGTGCCGCGTTCTCGCCGGCATTCGGGGCGATCTTTCCACCAGAGGCTTGACAGGCGGCTGTAGAACACATATTCTAAGTGCGTAATTCTAGCGATGGAGGTGGGGCATGGCGACGAAGGGTTTTAACGCCGGGAAGTACCTGACCGATCTCAACGGGCGGGAGTATCTGGAGGTAAAGTGGCGGCTGCTCTGGCTCAGGACCGAACATCCAGAAGCCGTGATCGAGACGGAGCTCGTGAAACACGGGGAGGGATTCGCCCTGTTCCGTGCTCGCGTCGCGGTGCCCGGTAGCGGCGAGGCCACGGGCTGGGGCAGCGAGACCGCGGACGACTTCGACGACTTCATCGAGAAGGCGGAGACGAAGGCGCTAGGCCGGGCGCTCGCGGCGCTGGGATACGGCACCCAGTTCTGCGAGGACTTCGACTTCTCGGCGGAGACGAGACGGTCGAAGGGCGCGCGGCGGTCGCAGGCCGGCGACCTGCCGCGGGCGGGCGAGAACGGCGCGGCGGCGGACGCGCGGGTCGTCGATGCGCCGGTGAGGACGCGGAGTCTGAAGGTCGTGCGCGACCGGCGCGCTCCGGGCGCGACGGTCGCCCAGGTGAAGGCGATCTACTCCATCGCGCGCGATCATCCGGCGCTCGGGGAGGCGGGCGTGGAGGAGCGCTGCCGCGATCGGTTCGGCTGCCTGCCCGCCGACCTCTCGAAGCGCCAGGCCTCCGAACTCATCGATCTGCTGCGCCGGCCGGGCGCGGCCGCGCCGCCGGACCGCGCCGCTCTCGCCCAGCCTGTGTGACGCTGAGCCCGCGCTGCGCTATGATGGACTCCGCCTTGCAGTAGCGTCTGCATCGAGTCAGGAGGACCAATCATGGCGACTAGGATCGGCATCAACGGCTTCGGGCGCATCGGACGGCAGGTGCTGAAAGCCATCCGCGATCGGCAGGCTGCCAAGCTGGAGGTCGTGGCGCTGAACGACCTCGTGCCCACCGAGACGAACGCGCACCTGCTGAAGTATGACTCGAACTACGGTCGCTTCGACGGCACGATCGAGGTCTCCGACGGCGCGATCGTGATCGATGGCAAGCCGATCACGACGTTTGCGGAGCGCGATCCGGGCGCGATTCCTTGGGGCGACGCCGGCGTCGAGCTGGTGATCGAATCGACAGGGCTCTTCACCGACGCGAAGAAGGCGAGCGCGCACCTGGGTGACACCGTCCGGAAGGTGATCATCTCCGCCCCCGCCAAGAACGAGGACAAGACGCTGGTGCTGGGCGTGAACGACGATGAGTACGACCCGGACAAGCACCACGTCGTCTCCAACGCCTCCTGCACCACCAACGGGCTGGCGCCGGTGGTGAAGGTGCTGCTGGACAACTTCGGCATCGTGAAGGGCCAGATGACCACCATCCACTCCTACACCAACTCGCAGCGCATCCTGGACGTCGCCCACCGCGACGTGCGCGAGGCCCGCGCCGCGGCGATGAACATCGTGCCGTTCACGACCGGGGCCGCGCGCGCCCTCAAGCTGGTCATCCCCGAGATGGAAGGGAAGCTGGACGGGCTCGCCTATCGCGTCCCGACACCGACCGTCTCGATCGTCGAGGTCGTGTGCCTGACCGAGTCGGACACGACGGTGGAGCAGGTGAACGCGGCGATGCGCGAGGCCGCCTCGGAGCGCATGAAGGGCATCCTGGACGTGATCGATGAGCACGTCGTCTCGATGGACATGAAGGGCGATGAGCACTCGTCTATCGTCCATGCGCCCGTGACCAACGTTGTGGGGAACAACCTGGTGAAAGTAGCCGCGTGGTACGACAACGAGTGGGGTTACGCCTGTCGCGTCGCCGATCTCTGCGCCCTCCTCGCCGACAAGGGCTGGTAGCCCGGTCGCGCTGGCTTCTGGGCGCACTCCTCCTAGGCGCGCTGGCCGCCGCCGCGTGCGGCGGCGCATCGAGCAGCCTGGATCCCAACGCGACGCCGGTTCGCCCTGAGGACGGCATCCTCACCGTGCTCGCGTTCGAGTTTGGCTACGGGCCGAACGTCATCGAGCTGCGTCAGGGCGAGCCGGTGCGTATCGTCGTCGAGAACGGCGGGGATATCCTGCACAACCTGAAGATCGGCGGCCTGGCCGCGGACGCGATCGAGTCGCGCAATGAAGGCGGGCCGCAGGCGGACGAAGGTGAACTGCTCGTCTGGGTCCGCAAAGGTGAGCAAGGAACGCTCGTCTTCACGCCGCAGGCGTCCGGAACGTTCTCTTTCTACTGCACCATTCGAGGTCACAGGCAGCTGGGTATGGAAGGGATCGTCACGGTCTCGCCCTAGCCGGTCGCGACGCTGGCGGCGGACCGGCGGCGTTCGTATCTGCCGTGTATTGAGTTGGAAGTGATGAACGTTACCAATTATGACGAAGATCAGTTGTATACTACAGCATCTTCGTGCGCGTAACGTCCCTTTCATGAGTGAGCAACGAGAGCCCCGCGACGAGCCCGCAGCGAGGCTGCAGCACGAAGCCGCCAAAGGCGGCGCTGTGCCCTGGCGCCGTCCGCAGGTAAACGAGATACGGCAGACGCTCGCGCGCCCTTGGACCGTGAGTGTGCCGTCCTCACTGGTCACCGTTGTGGTGCTGGGCACGATCCTGATCTTCGCTGTTATCCTGCGCTTTACCGGGCTGGACTGGGACGACGGCAACAACCTCCACCCTGACGAGCGCCACATCGTCAGCACCATCTCGAACGAGAACTTCCAGGTGCCGGACAGCATTGGCGCGTACTTTGACAGCGAGACTTCAAGCCTCAACCCTTACAACCTAGTGCCTAGCTTCGTCTACGGCACGGTGCCGATCTTCGCGGGCGAGATCGCCGGCAACCTCTCCGACTCGTTCGGCTTTGGAGACCGCTCCGGTTACGATTCGTTCACCGTCGTCGGTCGCTTCCTGAGCGCGCTGGCCGATGTGGGCAGCGTACTCCTCGCCTTCTTCATCGGGCGGCGGCTCTTCGGGCGCTGGGCCGGGCTGCTGGCCGCGCTGCTGTACGCCTTCGCCGCGCTGCCGATCCAGCACGCGCACTTCTTCGTGGTCGACCCGTTCGTCACCTTCTTTGGCTCGGCGGCGGTCTACTTCGCGATTCGCATCGTCCAAGACGGCCGCAAGCGGGACTACGCGCTGGCCGGCCTGATGGTGGGGCTGGCGACGGCATCGAAGATCACGGCGGTCTCGCTGATGCCCGTCGTACTGCTGGCGGCGACGATCCGCGCCTGGCCGGCGATTGACGCGACCGCGCGGGCGCTCTGGCAGACGCTGCTCACGGGAGCGGCGAAGGCTGCGCGGAGGATCGAGCCGACGCGCTCCGTTGGACGGCTGGTCCTCGGGTCGCTGGCCGCGCTCTTCGTCGCCTTCATCGCGTTCCGCATCGGCCAGCCGAACGCGTTCAACGCGCCGGGCTGGGGCGACCTGCTCTTCTGGAACATCGATCTCGACAGCCGCTTCGTGCAGGACTACCGGAATCAGCGGGCGTTGCTGGACGGCGCCGCCTGGCCGCCGAACGTCCAGTGGATCGGGCGCACGTCCTGGCTCTGGCCGCTGGAGCAGATGATCGTCTGGGGCATGGGGCCGGCGCTCGGCGTCGCTGCGTGGCTCGGCTTCCTCTACTTCGGCTGGCGCGCGTTCGCCCGCAAGGCCGCCGTGCTGCTGGTGCCGCTCGCCTGGGTGGGCGGCTACTTCTTCGTGATGGGGGGCCAGTTCGCCCTCTACATTCGCTACTTCCTGCCGCTCTACCCCACGCTGGCGGTCTTCGCCGCCGGACTGCTCATTGCGGCCTGGTCGTGGGCGGCGAAGGCGGAGCTGGGCGACGCGGCCGGCCGCCTGCTCCAGCCGGTGCGCGGGGTGATCCCGATCGTGGTGCGAACGGCGGTGGTCGCAGTGCCGGTGCTGACGATCCTGTGGGGCCTGGCCTACTTCAACATCTACACGCAGCCGATGACGCGCGTCGAGGCGTCGGCGTGGATCTTCACGAACGTCCCGGCCGGCTCGACGATCGCCGGCGAGCACTGGGACGACAAGCTCCCGGTCGCGGTGCCGGGCGTCGAGAGCGTCCAGTACAACCACGTGGAGTTCACGAACTACGAGCTCGATAACGAGGTGAAGGTTGCGACGCTGCTCGACAATCTGGACCGAACGGACTATATCATCCTCGCCAGCGACCGCCTCTCGCAGACGATCCCGCGCGTGCCGGCGAACTATCCCGTGACGACCCGCTACTACGAAACGCTCTTCAACGGTGACCTCGGGTTCGAGATGGTCGCCAGATTCACCTCCTACCCGACGGTGCTCGGCATCTCCATCCCGGACGGCGGGGCGGAGGAGGCGTGGACGGTCTACGACCATCCGCCGGTGAGCATCTTCCAGAAGACCGGCGATTACAGCCACACGCGCGCGGTGACGGTGCTGGGCGCGGACGGGTTCATCGATGGCGTGGGGCTCAATCCAAAGGACGCCGACCAGAATGCCCTGCTGCTCTCGCCGGCGGACTTCGCGGTGCAGCAGCAGGGCGGCACCTTCAGCGAGATCTTCGATGAAGGCAGCATCGCGAACAAGCTGCCGCTCTGGACGTGGCTCTTCGTCGTGGAGCTGATCGCCTTCGCGATGCTGCCCCTGGGCCTGGTGCTCTTCCGCGCGCTGCCGGACCGCGGCTATCTGCTCTCGAAGCCGCTGGGTTTCCTCGTCCTCGGCCACTTCGTCTGGCTGGGGTCGAGCCTGAAAGTGTTCGATTTCACACGGAGCACGATCACGCTGGCGCTGCTGCTGATGCTGCTGATCGGCGCGGTGGTCGCCTATCTCACGCGCGAGAGTCTGCTCCAGTTCGTGCGCACCCGGTGGCGCTCAATCCTGATGTGGGAGTCGCTCTTCCTGGGCGCCTTCCTCCTCTTCTACATCATCCGCCTCAACAACCCGGACCTCTGGCAGCACCCGCTGGGCGGCGAGAAGCCGATGGACTTCGCCTACCTGAACGCCGTCATCCGCAGCACGTCGATGCCGCCGCTCGACCCGTGGTTCGCGGGCGGCTACATCAACTACTACTACTTCGGCCAGTTCCTCACGGCCACGCTGACGAAGTTCACGGGCATCCTGCCTGAGGTCTCCTACAACCTGGCCATACCGCTCTTCTTCTCGCTCGCCGTCGGTGCGACGTACTCGCTCGTCTACAACCTGGCTGAGGCGACGCGCCGCTTCATGAAGCGCCGGCCACGGGGCGGGCGCATCGGCCCGCGCGGCCCGATCCTGGCCGGCTTCGGTGCGGTGTTGCTGATGCTCATCGCCGGCAACCTGGGCGGGGCTGACCAGCTCGTGAACAACCTCTCGGCGGTGAGCCCCTGGCACGTGGACCTGCCGGTGCTGGGCGGCATCGTGGCGAGCGTCGGCGGGCTGAAGGCGTGGCTCTTCGATGGCGCGACCGTTCCGCTCGCGCCAGACTGGTACTGGGCGCCGAGCCGCGTCGTCGAGGGCACGACGATCACGGAGTTCCCGTTCTTCACCTTCCTCTTCGCGGACCTGCACGCGCACATGATGGCGATCCCGTTCGCGATCACCTCGCTGGGCGTGGGGCTGGCCGTCATCCTGAACGCGACACGCCTCATGCGTGAGAGCGAGACCTATCGCCGCTGGGCCGGCTGGGGCCTCGTCGTCGCGCTGGCGCTCGTCGTGGGCGCGCTGCGTTGGATCAACTCCTGGGACTATCCGCCGTTCCTGATCATGGGGCTGGTGGCGATCGTCATCGCGGAGCGGATGGCGGAGCGGCGGTTCAGCGCGCGCATGTTCTGGCAGACTGTGATGAAGGTGGGTGCCTTCGTCGTCCTCTCGGTCCTACTCTTCCTGCCCTTCCAGCAGAACTATCAGCTCCCCGCCACCGGCTTCAATCAGCCCGAGGTGCGGGAGACGACGGCGTTCAGCCAGTATCTCATCCACTTCGGCGTGTTGCTCTTCCTTACCGGAGGTTTCATCGCCCTCCTCGCCTCACGGGGCGTGAAGCGCTGGGGCCCGCGCCGCTTCTTCGCACGGCTGACACTGGTCTTCATGGTGTTGGTGGTGGCGGGCGCGGTCTTCGCCGCCTGGATCGGCAGCGCGATCAATGCCTCGCCGCTCGACTTCACGATCAGGGGGCTCTCTGCGGGCGGCTTCCTGCGTGATGTCTTCGCGGGCATCTTCAACCCGCTGCCGGGCCCGCCGCCCGTGGACGCCTCCGCCGGCAACCAGGACACCAGCCAGGCGACGCCGGTGGTGGCGTTCGCGCTCTTCGGCCTGGCGGCGCTGGCCGTTGTCGCGTGGCTGGGGATGCGCCGGCTGCGCGCTGACACCGCCGTGCGGCTCTTCGTCATCGGCATGGTCGCGCTGGCGATGCTGCTGAGCTTGGGCGTGGAGATCGCGGAGCTGGACGGCGGCGGCCGCATGAACACGATTTTCAAGTTCTACCTGCACGTCTGGGTACTGCTGTCGGCGG
>JADFNZ010000026.1 GCA_022563135.1 Chloroflexota bacterium
GGGAAAGAAGCCGGAAGCGCCACAGAAGGTGAGGTTGGGATCGTCTTGCAGCCAGTGGTTACCACTGCTCGTGAGCGAAACGAATTGGAAGATCGGGGGGGTACGTGCACCGCCGCCGCATGGCTCAAACCAAATCTCGACGTTGACTGACAGATTCGACGAGAAGGTACCGCCCTTGGCGTCTTCCTTCGTCGCGGAGAGAGAGCCGATCGACTGGGCGCCCCCATCGAGCACAACGTGCATTTCGAATTGCTGACCAAGGATGGAAAGACAGGTGCAGCTCACCAGATCCAGCTGCGTAACCTCGACCGCAACGTTTACTTTTTGCGGGAGCGGCCCCGGGAAACACATCTGCTGCTGCCGCTTGACCGTCGTGTCAGAAGGGAATCCACCGGCTCCGCCAAGAACAACTGAGCTGCCAAACGGCGGTGAACCGGGAAAGAAGAAGTCGGGTGGGATCGGTTGCGCTGAGAAATCGACGAAGGTATTGCCGTTACACAGCGTCGTAAAGCAGTCGTCACCCGGTGGCGCGCACTTGCAGATGCATGCGCGCAGGGCCGCATCGCAGACACCCCCCGGGCAATCGGCGTCGTCTGCGCAGATCTGCCCGTCGACGCATCCGCCCGCCTGCGCGACCGCGGTTTGTACCGGATATAAGCCAAGCGCGATGGCCGCAAAGGTCGCTATGGTCATACACCGAAATGTCGTTGGATGAGACGCTCTGTTACTTCGCTGCCTGATCATCGAATCGGTTCCTCACATGAATACGAACGCTCGAGCGCGGAGCGACCCTCATGATCGCGCAGCCTCGGCGTTCTACTCCGGGTGGATTCCGTAATGGTTTTTATGGCTTGACTCCGCCGCGAAGTGCCGCGGAATCGACGATAGCTGGATGGCATGGAAAGGAGCGTCGCCGCAGTAGTGCCGCGTGGCGGGCGCACAAAGCCTCCGCCCAGACGTAGCCCGGAACGACGGATGTCGCCCTCGCGCCCACGCCTCGTCCCGGAACCATCTTTCGCCTCCCAGCGCATGTATCGCCTTCCCCGCCCAAAGAAAGGGCTCGACGTCAAAATGACGCCACAGACGGCGCGCGCAACGTCAACGAAAGAACTTGAGGCTGTCACGGCGTAGCCACGTAGTCTTCAGCGCCGGAACCTACGCACTCCGTGTGCGTATCCCCTGAGACTCTCGCGAGTCGAAAACGCTTCCAAACTAACGCGAACCTTCTCCTCTGTAATGCAGCCTGCTCACGCCGAATTGCTCGTCATTATAAACAATCCCGAGATACAGTTGCAATAGCCTTTTTGGAAAAAACAGGATTTCCGTAAACCATTGCGCCGCAAGGAGTTACCGAAGTTACGCGGCCGTTGCGCCGGGCGCCGGCACGAGGGTCCGAGCGTTCTTGCCCCCAAACCTGACCTCCAGTCGGACCGGAACTTGGAACTTTGCCAGAATCACGGATGAATTGAAACGCCGGCCCCACTGAACGACCCCGCCGATCGGGACTCGCCGTGGGCGGATCGCCGGGCGCAAACCGTGGATACACTCGCCATCGCCCAGGCGATGACTCAAATAAGTCAGGCCCACACGTTTCCGCATGGGCCTGATCGGACAGTTTATCGTCTTACCAAACATCGTACGGCTGATTCGCGCCTGCGCAACACCCGCACGCCGGGGGCTGCGCCCCCTACAGACCAAACATACCGTACTCGCGGAGCTGCGGTGCGAGCATCCGCTCGATGCGCGACTTACAGGCCGACAGATGCGCCGCCGACGCGAAGTCGAGCTTCGTACCGGCTCTCGAGGATACGCTCTCTATCTGCCCCAGCGTGGTCGCAAGAGAGTGTTGCAGCATCGCGTGCAGGTCGGGCGACACAAGCAGACCCGGCGCTGTCCGAACGAGCGGTTCCATCAGACCCAGGTATTCGCGCTGCAGGGAGCGGCGCACGTCGGACACAAACGGTTTCGCGTCGGTCCAGTTTCCCTTTCCCGCCCGATTCGCATCCAAGGTCGCGCCCCAACACCCCCGCTGAAGGCTTTGCAGGTACTCGGCCACGGTGAACCGCTCGGAGGACGAGGTCTTCATTTCGGCGTCATGGATGCGGCGCAGCGTGTTGGGAAACAGTCGGTTGAACAGATTCCACCACTGCAGGGTGCCGATCAGGCTGTGGGTCGGGAAATCGACCCGGTAGTCAATGACCGCGCCCTGATGCCACCAACGCGCCACGGCGAGATGATTGAGCACCTCGGGTGAGAACTCGAAGAACTCGTCCTGGAACAGGTTTTTCTCGATGAATGCCAGCGCCTGTCGCTGTAGCTTCGGACTTACGACCTCAAACGGCGGACTCGCGTCCGTATCCCCTCGGTGGGCGCGGCTGGTGTACTGCCCGCCGATGTAGCGACCGACGTGGCCGAGCACCCTGGATTTCTCGAACACCAGACTCACGAACGTCTGTCGGACGTGGTACCAACTCTCCTGCTCTTTCACGGCCCACTCGAGGATGTTGCTCATACGATCATTGACCAGATCGATTCTCTCCTGGGCCCATTCGATCGGATCGGCGCCCATGTCGAAGCGGTTGCTCCTCGGATCGGGGCCGAGGATCGTCGTGTCCTCGTCGGTCGTGTAGGCGAGTTCGGGTTCGCCGGCGCGCGATGCGATCGCGCGCAGCATTTCCGCTTCGCCCCCGCCCGTTCCCTTGCTCGGCGGAGGTGAGGCCTTCTTCTTGGGCTTACCCCCATCCTCGGCCATCTGCCCGACTTTGTCCGCGATCAGTTTTCGCGCCTCCTCCGGTAACTGCGCCAGCAGCTCCTCGGAGATGTTGCTCATGGGGTTCTCGCCCTTGTCGGCCGACGCTACATCGTCGGCATCACCGTCTTTGTCGGAGTCCTCTTTCTCATCCGCGGCCTGCTTCGGCTTGTAGGTTCCGTCGGCGGGCCGATAGCCGTACTCGATGGCCCAGTAGTCGTATGGGCCGAGGGTCGGCGTCAGGAAGTAGCCCTCGATCGCATTCTTCGCGAAGAACAGCGTCGGGTTGTAGTCCATGACCGAGCCGACGGTGGGCTCACCCGTAATGCGGCGGCGTTTGACTTCCTCCATCGAATAGATGGAACTCGCCTTGAAGTTGTGCCGGAGCCCGAGCGTGTGGCCGACCTCGTGCATGACGACTTCCTTGACGACGTCGTAGAGGAACCGGTCGATCACCTCGGGCGGCTGCGAAGCGAGGAAAGAACGTGACACGGCGAGCTGGTGCTTCATCCCCTCCATGTAGTCACAGCCCACGTGTCCGCGCTGGCTCATGCGCGTTCGCATGGCGTCGCGAAGTGATTCCTCCTCCCGCTCCTCCCCGACGGTAAAGCTCTTCCACGGAGCGGGGCGTTTCCACTGCGGAAACTTTTCGAAGAAGTCTCGCAGGACCGGATCGCGCATTTTGAGGGCCATCGCCGTGGACGGGAGCATGCGCTCCGCACTCTTCTCGTAAAAGCGCACCATCGAGTCGTCGAAGATGATGTCCGCATCGTAGATCTGACCGGTGAACGGGTTGGCGCGGTGCGGACCCATCGCGAATCCGCCGCCCGTGACGATCCACCGGAAAAAGCTGTAGCGCATGTCCTCCGGGTCGAGATCCTTCCATTCGTTGTCGGCGGTCTGCTGGCGGACCTGCACCGCGTTGACGAAGCCGATCTTCTCAAAGGCCTTGTTCCACTCGAGGATGCCGTCGCGCACGGCGCGCCGGAACTTCACCGGCACGGTTTTCTCGACGTAGAAAACGATCGGCTCGCGCGGCTCGCACAGTTTCAGCTTCGGATCGCGCTTGACCAGGTGCCAGCGATCGACGTACCGGTTGAAGATGTCGCGTGCTTCGGTGGGCTTGGCCCAGTCGCGATTGGCCGTCAGGAAATAGCCGATCCGGTCGTCCGCGACGCGCGGTTTGTAGTCGCTCTCGGGCAGTGCCCAGAAGCTGAAGTGGACCATCTTCTTGTCGTACGAGCCCGGAGGCGACGAGCGACGAGAGGTACTCGCGCACCAGCGGCCGGTCGATGGTTCCGATCGCGCCTTCGCGCTCGTCCAGGTAGGCGAAGAAGTGACGAAGGTCCCCGGCGTAGTTGCGCACCGTGTAATGGGAGAGGTTCTTGCCCGCATGAAGCGCCGTCAGGTAGCGGTCGAGCAGATGCTCCGCCTCCCGGCGTTCCTTGCGGCCCTCCGTAGCCGCGGGGATCATGGCGCCTAGGCCGTCGCTTCGGCCAGCTCCGGTTCGCCCACAGCGCCCTTCCAGTCGCATCGGGTACAGCGCGCGTTCCGCTGGCCGTCTTTTCGCAGCCGGCCCACGCCGGTGATCAGGCCACGGCACTGCGGACACGGCTCCTTCAGCGGCCGCGTCCAGCTCGTGAAGTCGCACTTCGGATAGGTGGAGCAGCCGTAGAAGACGCGACGCTTGCGCGTGCGCCGTTCGAGGATGTCGCCGCCACACTTCGGGCAATCGACGCCGACCTTCGACTGTACCTGCTTGGTGCCCTTGCACTCCGGATAGCGTGAGCAGGCGATGAACTTCCCATAGCGGCCTCGCTTGATCACCATCGGCGAACTGCAGAGGTCGCACGTCTCGTCGGTCGCCTCGGTGCCGCTCTCGTCCCCCTCCAGCGGCTTGGTGTGCTTGCACTCCGGGTAGCCGGTGCAGGCGAGAAAGCGGCCGAACCGGCCCCAGCGGATGATCATCGGCTTGCCGCACTTCTCGCACTTCTCGTCGGTCTCTTCCTCGACGCGGGGCGCGGCCTTGGCTGACTCGAGCGCTGCCTGCAGCGGGTCGTAGAATTGCTTCACGACAGGCGGCCAGGGCCGATCGCCGCAGGCGATCTCGTCCAGCTCCTCCTCCATCTCGGCGGTGAAGCTCGGGTCGAAGATGTTGGGAAAGTGCTCGATCAGCAGGTCGTTGACGACGAAGCCCAGCTCTTCCGGCTGGAGCGCCCGTCCTTCCTTGCGGACGTAGCCGCGGTCCTGAATGGTGGAGAGGATCGGCGCGTAGGTGCTCGGCCGGCCGATGCCGTTCTCCTCCAGCGCCTTCACGAGCGACGCGTCCGTGTAGCGCGGCGGCGGCTCCGTGAAGTGTTGGTCCGGGCGCACCTCTTTCGCGCTGAGCGAATCGCCTGCCGCCAGAGACGGCAGGCCGCGCATGCCGGACGTATCCTCCTCCTCGTCGTCCCGCATCTCCTCGTAGAGCTGCCGGTAGCCGGGAAAGCGTACGACGCTCTCGTTGGCGCGCAGGAGCAACGGCTCGGCATCTGAGGCCGGCGCCGCCTCGATCTCCACGGTCGTCAGGTCGAGCACGGCGTCCGCCATCTGGCAGGCGACGAAGCGCTGCCAGATGAGCGTGTAGAGGCGGAGCTGGTCGCGGTTGAGCGGGCCCCGCAGCGAGTCCGGCTCGCGTGCGACCGATGTGGGACGGATCGCCTCGTGCGCCTCCTGCGCGCGCTTCGCCTTCGTGCGGTAGCTGCGCGGCGACGACGGCACGAAGTCGGCCCCGAACCGCCGGGTGATGAACCCGCGCGCCTCGGTCTTGGCGGTGGCGGCGATGTTCGTCGAGTCGGTTCGCATATAGGTGATCAGTCCGGACTGGCCCTGCGGCCCTTCGTAGAGCTGCTGGGCGAGCGCCATCGTGCGCTTGGCACTGTAGCCGAACCGCCGCGACGCCTCCTGCTGGAGGGTGCTGGTGATGAACGGCGGCGCCGGCCGCCGTGACTGGGGCTTCCTCTTGATCTCCGCGACCAGGTAGGCCGCGCCAGTGAGCAGGGACTTCAGCCGGCTCGCCTCGTCGCCGTTGGGGATCTCGATCTTCTTCTTGCCGCCGGCGCCGATGACCCGCGCCGCGAAGGGCGCGCTGTCGCTGCCGGGCTTCGTGAGATCGACCTCGATCGTCCAGTACTCGCGTGGCTGGAAGTCCTGGATCTCCCGTTCGCGTTCGACCACCATGCGCAGCGCGACGGACTGCACGCGTCCGGCGGAGAGGCCGCGACGGATCTTCTGCCAGAGAATGGGGCTGATCTGGTAGCCCACCAGCCTGTCCAGCACGCGGCGCGCCTGCTGGGCGTCCACCAGCCGCTCATCGATAGGCCGGGGGTGGCGAAACGCCTCCCGCACCGCCTCCGGGGTGATCTCGTGGAAGACCACGCGCTCGTGCGGCATATCCTGTAGTTCCGCCGCCTCGACGATGTGCCAGGAGATCGCCTCGCCCTCGCGGTCGGGGTCGGTCGCGAGGTAGACCTTGTCCGCCTTCTTCGCAGCCTTGCGGATCTCCTCCACCACCGCCTTTTTCTCCTCCGGGATGATATAGCGCGGCGTGAAGGCGTCGTCCGTGTCGACGCCGAGGCTTTTCTTGGGCAGGTCGCGCACGTGGCCGACGGACGCGCGGATATCGTAGTCGCTCCCGAGGATGCCGGAGAGCGTGCGCGCCTTGGCCGGCGATTCGACGATCACCAGGCTCTTCTTTCGTTGCTTCGCGTTCGTCATTCAGTAGTCCTCGCTCAATCGGACTAGCGGGCCTTCACATAGTTCATGTTACCAACCTGCCGCACCATGCCCTTAAGCTCAAGCATCGCCAGCGTACTGCTGACGGCGTCGATGGCGAGGCCGCTCTCGCGGCGCACCTCGTCAATATGTATCGGCTCAGCGGTGAGGTGTCGCAAGAGGAGCGCCTCCGTTTCGTCCGCCGGAAGCTGCTCCTTCGCTTCCATCTGGTGCGCGGCCATGCTGAGGTTCAGCTCCTCCAGGATGTCCTCCGGCTTCGTGACCAGCTTCGCCTGGCCAGCCTGAATGAGCCAGTTCACGCCCCGATAGGTGGGCGAGTAGATGCTGCCGGGCACGGCGAACACCTCGCGGTTCTCGTCCAGCGCCTGGCGCGCCGTGATGAGCGCGCCGCTCTTGAAATCACCCTCCACGACGAGGACGCCGAGACTGAGCCCTACCATGATCCGGTTGCGGCGGGGGAAGAAGGAGCTGCGCGGCTGCGTTCCCGGAGGATAGTCGCTCAGTAGCGCACCCTGCTCCATGATCTGCTGAGCGAGCTTTAGGTGCTCCGGCGGGTAGATGAGGTCCAGGCCGCAGGCGAGCACGGCGATGGTGCGGCCCCCTGCGGTCAGTGCCGCCTTATGGCCGATCGAATCGATGCCGCGGGCGAGGCCGCTGACGATGGTGATGCCGCTCCGCGCCAGCCCCGCACCCAGCTCCTCGGCCGCCTGGCGGCCGTAGACGGTCGCCCTCCGGGTGCCGACGAGCGCGACCGACCACTCGTCGCTGCTCGAGAGCTCGCCGCGAAGGTAGAGGAGCGGCGGCCGGTCATAGATCTCCTTCAGCCGCTCGGGATAGATATCGTCGTGCCAGGAGAGGGCGCGGATAGAGAGGCGGTCGAGCTTCTCAAGCTCCTCCTCAGGCGAGATGGTGTCGCGGGCGGCCAGGAGGGAGGAGAGGGCTGCGCCTGTGAGTCCTGCGCTCTGTAGCTCGGCCGGGCTCGCGCGCCAAGCTTCCTCCATGCTGCCGAAGCGCCCTTCGAGCAGCGACATGCGCGCCCGCCCGATCTGCGGTACGCGCCCGAGGGCCACCCAGTACTGGAGTTCACCTCTCTCCATAGAACAACTATTCTAGCATAACCCGAAAGTGGGGCTATCGGGAATCCCCCCAGCAACACGCGGCAAAGATTTTTTCGGGAACGTTTGGGCTAGGACGCTTCCGCATCGTCGCCGCCAGGCTCCACGGCGGCCGGTTCCTTGATGATGCGTACCTTCTTGATGCGATGGCCGTGGATGGAGAGCACCCGCAGCGTGAGCCCGTTGGCGCGCACCTCGTCGCCCGGCGCAGGCATCCGACCGAGCTGCTGGTAGACGAATCCGCCCACGGTGTCGAAATCCTCACCTTCGATCTCGAGCTCAAGGAGCTCGTTCAGCTCGTCTAGGCTCACGCGAGCATCGAGGACCACTTCGTTCTCGCCGAGCCGCTGGATCGGCGCCTCTTCCCGGTCGTACTCGTCCTGGATCTCTCCGACGATCTCCTCGAGCACGTCCTCGATGGTGACGAGGCCGGCTGTGCCGCCGTACTCGTCGACCACGATTGCCATGTGTACCTTGTGCTCCCGCAGCTCCGCCAGTAGCTGATCGATGCGCTTGCCTTCCGGCACGAAGAACGGCCGCCGCGCGATCTCCTTGAGCGGTGCGGCGCGGCGCCCGTTGGCGAGACAGGTGAGCATGTCCTTCGCGTACACGACGCCCACGATGTTGTCGACGGTCTCCTCATACAGCGGGATCCGGCTGTAGCCGTGCTCCATGACGAGCTGAAGCACGTCGTCCATTGGGGCGTCCGCTTCTGCCGTCACCATATCGATGCGGGGCACCATGATCTCGCGGATCGCCCGGTCTACCATCTGCGCAATACGCCGGATCATCGCGAGCTCGCCGTTCTCGGGCATTCCGTTGCTTTCGTGCAGCTCCACCAGCCGCAACAGGTCTTCGTCTTCCTCCGGCGGCTTCGCTGCCCCTTCGTTCGTCCCGCGCAGGCGCAAAGCCGCGCTCGCGGCCAGCTCCAGCAGCCGGGCCGGGGCACCGAAGAGAATGTGTAGCGCGCTCATGGCGGGAACCAGGCGCAGGCCCCAGCGCTCCGGACTCCGTGACACCAGCACCCGCGGAACGGCCTCAAGCACGACTACTGCCAAGAGCGCGCCGCCCATGGTAGCCACCAGTGCGGCCCAGTTCGTGCCGGCCTCGCGGAGTACGAGGAACGTGCCCACGGCGATGCCGAGCACCACCGCGGTGCTGCGGGCGAACGCGAGCGCTCCGAGCAGCCTCCGCCGCTCCTGGACGTAGCCGTCGAGGGTGGATGCGCGGGGCAGACCCTTCTTCGCGAACGCGCGTACGCGAGCCCGGCTGACGGAAACGATGCCGGTCTCCGCCGCTGTGGTCACGACCAGCACGACCAGAGCGGCCGCCAGCAGCACGATGCCGATGATGACGTCGGCGCTCACGATGGCGTAGACTCCTCGTTGCGACCGCGGATCATGCGGGCGGGGGCGCCAGCGGCCAGCGCGCCCGGCGGCACGTCCTTGGTGACGACCGACCCGGCGGCGGTTCGCGCGCCGTCACCGACGGTGATCGGCGCGACTAGCTTCGTGTCGCTCCCGATGAAGACGCCGCGGCCGATGACCGTGCGTTGTTTCTCGCGGCCGTCGTAGTTACAGGTGATGGCGCCGGCGCCGATGTTCGTCTCCTCGCCGACGTCGGCGTCGCCAACGTAGCTGAAGTGGCCCATCTTCACGCCGCGCCCCAGCCGCGCGTTCTTCACCTCCGCGTAGTTGCCGATATGCACGCCCGCGCAGAGGTAGGCGCCCGGACGCAGGTGGCTGTACGGCCCTACGTCTACGTCTTGCTCGAGCGTCGCATCCTCGATGGTGGTGGCGTCGATCCGGCAGCGGTCACCGAGGGTCGCGTCCCGTAGGACGGCGTTAGGGCCGAGCCGGCAGCCCTCGCCGACGGCTGTGCCGCCGCGGAGGTGCGTGTTCGGCTCGATCACGGTGTCACGGCCGATCGTCACACCTGTGTCGATGTACGTCGTCTGCGGGTCGATGAGCGAGACGCCGGCGCGCATGTGGCGGCGGTTGATCCGCAGGCGCAACGTCGCCTCGGCCTCGGCGAGCTGGGCACGGTCGTTGACGCCGCGCGCCTCCTCCGCGTCCGGCGCGAGCATGGGCAGCAGGGCGCTCCCTTCCTGGACCGCCGTGGCGATGAGCGAGGTCAGGTAGTACTCGCCGTTGGCGGCCTTGGGCAGCGCCGCGAGTCGGGGCCAGAGCCATTGGGCGCGAAAGCAGTACTGGCCGGCGTTGATCTCGGCGCCGCCTTCCATCGCACGGTCCAGGCCGGCCTGTTCCGCCGCCTCTACCACGCCCGTCACCCGGCCGTCGCCGTCACGCTGCACGCGTCCGTATTCGCCGCCGTCCTCCAATCGCGCCGTGAGAAAGGTGAGGTCGGCGCCGCGCTCCTCGTGTGTCCGCGCCAGCAGCGTGAGCGTCTCAGCAGTGATGAGCGGGACGTCGCTGTTGAGGACGAGGAGCTGCTCGCTGCCGTCGGCTCCGTCCTGGGCCTGCGCGAGGGCGTGTCCGGTTCCCAGCGGTTGCGGCTGCGCGACGTAGTCGACGTCGTTCCCCAGGGCGTCGCGCACATCGTTGGCGTCGGGGCCGACGACGACGATGCAACGGTGGAAGCCCGCCTTTTGCGCCGCATCGATCACGTAGCGTGCCATGGGCTGACCGGCGAGCGGGTGGAGTACCTTGGGAAGGGAAGAGCGCATGCGCTTTCCCTGACCCGCTGCCAGGATGACTGCTGTCCAATGTTTGAAGGGGTTGCTCATCGTACACGAAGCGACAGAGCGGCCTCGCGGCCGCGCCGGCGCGGAGGTGCATCAAACGCTGGGCATCAACGGGAGTAGCGCGGGCGAGGAGAGCGCGTCCTGCGGCTCAGGCGGTCTCCGTTCGGCACGAGCGAATGAAGGGCGGGTATGTTGTGGGGGTTCGTCGTCTGTTTGTTGCACGAATGATGCCTCACTCCGTCTTGCCGGCGGAACGTGGTTGCCGGCGAGATTTCCAGAGGCTGCTGAAATGGTAGCTATGGCGGTGATGCCTGTCAAGCTGCAATTCCACTACTTCTCAGGATGTATCGTCCGTCCTTGCGTGACCCTGAAGCGGCGAGTCCGCTCGATCACGTCCGGTGGCCCGACTATAATGTCGTCGCCGCGCCCCTCGGCGCTGATGATGGAACAAGCAAGGCGATAGGCGAGATGGGACGAATTCTCGGGCTTGACGTAGGCGAACGGCGTATCGGCGTGGCGATCTCCGATCCGGACGGGCGGCTCGCCGTGCCGCTCTGCATCATCGACCGCGAGGGTGGCTCTGATACGGAGCGGATCCGCGACATCGCGCGGCGCGAAGGCGCGACGATGCTGGTCTCAGGGCATCCGCTCTCGCTTGCGGGAGCTGCCGGCGCGCAGGCGCGCCGGGCGGAGGCGTTCGCACGCCGTGCGGCCGCCGCCTGCGGACTCCCCCTAGCGCTGCAGGATGAGCGGCTCAGCTCCGTGCAGGCGCAGCGCGCGGGGCCGGGCCGGGACCGCCGGCGGTCGAAGAGCGGGAGCGGCTCCCGCCGGCGCGCTCCTGTAGACGACCGCGCGGCGGCGATCATCCTCCAGAGCTACCTCGACCGCCAGCGCCTCACCGAGTCGTTCACCACTTTATGAACGAACCGCGCCTTCTGCCCGCGGCGGTGATCATTGGCCTTGTCGTCGTGGTGGCCGTAGGCGCCTGGCTGATCGCCCGCACGCCGGACGGCCTCGTCGACGACGAGCCGCCTCGACTGGGCGCCGCCGCCGCCACGAGTGGCGACTTGGTCGTCGTGACGGTCGAGCAGGGCGACGACGCCGGCGCGATCGGCGGCAAGCTGGCGGACGCCGGCGTGATCGAGAGCGCGCGGCTCTTCCGCGTGCTGACCGCGCTCATGGGCCTGGAGGATGAGCTGGAGGCGGGCGAGTACGAGTTCGAGCTGTCTGGCACGGCGCTCACCGCCATCCAGCGTATCAGCCAGGGCATCACGGCGCCGATCATCGTGCGCGTGCTCATACGCGAAGGGCTGCGAAAGGAGGAGGTGGCGCTCGCCTTCGAGGAGGCCGGTGTGGTCTCCGCCGCGGACTTCACGGCCGCCCTGGCCGATACGTACAGCACCTCGTTCTTAGCGGAGATCTCGTCAGACGCGGGACTTGAGGGCTTTCTCTTCCCGGCTACGTATCCGTTCCCCCGCCACGTCACCGCGCACGATGTCGTCGGCTCTATGCTGGTCGCCTTCGACGAGCGGTTCCAGCGGTCGATCCAGGCCGGACTGGCGAACGCCGGCCTCTCCCTGCGTGAGGTCGTGACGCTCGCCTCCATCGTCGAGCGGGAGGCGAGGCTGCCGGAGGAGCGCCCGGTCATCGCCGCCGTGTTCCTTAACCGGTTGGAGCGTGGGATGCTGCTCCAGACCGACCCGACCGTGCAGTATGCGCTGGGCAACGATCCGCAGAGCGTCAGCCAGTTCGGCTTTTGGAAGCAAGGGCTGACGCTGGCTGACCTTGAGGTAGACTCGCCGTATAATACATACGAGCACGCCGGGCTCCCGCCCGGGCCGATCGCGAACCCCGGCCTGGCCTCGATCCTGGCGGTGCTGGAGCCGGCGGAGACGGACGTCCTGTTCTTCGTCGCAAGATGCGATGGCAGCCACGCGTTCGCGGAGACGCTGGAGGCGCACAACCGGAACGTTCGGGAGGAAGCATGCAACTGAGGAAGCGAGACCGGGCATGAAGCGCGCCGGCGTCATCGGCTACCCGCTCGCCCACTCGCTGAGCCCGGTGATCTTCCAGCCCGCATTCAGCAGCGCTGGAGTCGATGGCGAGTACGAGGCGTGGGAGACGCCGGAAGCGGATCTCGCGGCGCGTATCGACGGGCTGCGCGCGGATGATGTGCTGGGCGCGAACGTGACGATTCCCTACAAGGAAGCCGTGCTGCCGCTCCTCGACCGGCTGGACGAGACGGCGGAGGCCGTTCGGGCGGTGAACACGATCGCGAAGGAGGGGGACGCGCTCGTCGGCTACAATACGGACGTGCGCGGCTTCGACCGGGCGCTGCGCGAAGACGGCGCGTTCGACCCGAAAGGCAAGCGAGCGGTCGTAGTCGGCGCAGGCGGGGCGGCGCGCGCTGTGACGTTCGCGCTGATCGAAGGCAGCGCCTCGATCGTCCTCGTGGTCGGCCGCACGCCGAAGCGGATGACGCAGCTCGTGAACGATCTTCGCGACCGTACGAGCGCGGGCATCACGATCACGTGGGCGCAGTGGAGCGACGGCACGTTTCTGCGCGTGCTCCCGGAGGCGGATCTTGTTGTGAACTGTACGCCGGTCGGCACCCGGGGGAGCGGCAGCGAGGACGACGCGCTGATCGCGGCCGATCTCCTACCGGCGGACGGACTCGTCTTCGATCTCGTCTACAACCCGCCGGTGACGGCGCTGCTGCGGACGGCGAAGGAGCGGGGAGCTCGGATCCTCTCCGGCCTGCCGATGCTCGTCTATCAGGCGGCGGAATCGTGCCGGCTTTGGACGGGCAAGGAAGCGCCGGTGAAGGAGATGCTAGAGGCCGGCCGTCGCGCGTTGAGCGACGGCTCCGGCTAGGGCACAGGGGTGCGTGAATGGCCTGGGGACTCGGCGTTGGGATGCTCATTGTCGGCATCATGTTCATCTTCTTCGCCGTCATCATCTTCAAGGAGACGCGGACCCATCGGTTCTGGCGCAGCAGAGTCGAGGAGGGCGATCTCGAGATGATCCGCCAGCTCGTCCAGGGTGAGGTGGACCGCTGGAGCAGAGAACGGCCACCTAAAGGCGTATCGGGCGGTGTCTGGCAGGGCGTCCAGGGCGCCGAGCTTGTGGCGGTAGGTGTCGACTACATCCACGTCTCCGCCACGGCAGAACCGCACTTTGCCACAATCGACGGCGTCCGGCGCCAGGTGAGCGGCGCGCTGGAGGAGGCGAAGTGGATCACGGGCAGGCTGGCGGAGCGCCTCTTCTACGATGTTCCGCACGTGCGGCCGGACCGCGTGCAGATCGATATCTATACGACGTTCCACGAGGTGGGCGGCGAGGTGAATCAGCGCTGCATCATGAGCACGCTAGCTGGGCGCCGTGCGGCCGCCGATATCGATTGGGACGACGACTCGCCGGAGTCGATCGCGGCGACGCTGGGCGCGCGCTACCAGGTGGACGAACGAGGCTTGGCCGCGCCGATCGAGCCCGCCGTCGCGCCGGTTCGGCCGAGCGCCAACGGTGCGCCGCCAGACGGTTCGCAGGACGCGAGCTGACGGTGCTTCGCTTCCTCACCGCCGGCGAATCACATGGCAAAGGCTTGGCCGTACTGATCGAGGGCCTGCCCGCGGGACTCGCTCTGACCGAGGACTACATCGCGACGGACCTGAGGCGCCGCCAGGGGGGCTACGGCCGCGGCCGCCGCCAGAAGATCGAACAGGACCGCGCGGAGATCCGCTCCGGCGTGCGCCACGGCCGCACCCTCGGTAGCCCCATCGCCCTGCTGATCGAGAACAAGGACTGGGTTAACTGGCAGGACGTGATGGCGCTCGAAGAGCCCGCCACGGAGATCGAAAAGATCACCCGCCTCCGGCCTGGCCACGCGGACTTGGCCGGCGTCATCAAGTACGGCTTCGACGACGTGCGGCCCATCCTCGAACGCGCGAGCGCCCGCGAGACGGCGGCGCGTGTGGCAGTGGGCGCCGTGTGCCGTCGTTTCCTGGAGGAGTTTGGCCTGCGCATCCATAGCCAGACGGTGGCGATCGATGGCGTGGAGATAGCGCTCGACGGCGAGCCAGACTGGGAGACGGTGGAAGCCTCCGCCGTGCGCTGCGCCGACAGCGATGCCGAAGAGCGGATGATTGCCGCCATCGACGAGGCGCGCGAGGCCGGCGATAGCCTGGGTGAGCTCACTGTCCGACGGGGCGGCAGGGATCTCAAGTCGGTCCCACAGTTCACGACCAGGTGCGAGTCGCCAGATGTCGTGCAGCTTCAGGATCAGGGTGTCGAATGCCTGACCGACCGCGCGGGTGGTCCGATCTCCGTGCAGTCGCCGGAACAGCTGGCTCAGGTCCTGCGTGGAATTGGAGGCAGCAAGGACGTCGGAGATGACCTCCTGGCGCAAAGCCGTCACCTCAGGGGACTGCGCC
>JADFNZ010000027.1 GCA_022563135.1 Chloroflexota bacterium
GTTCGCGACCAGGTTGATCGACTCCGTGGTGTTGCGGGTGAAGACGATGCACTCCGGGCCCGGCGCGCCGATGAAGTCGGCCACCTTCTGGCGGGTCTCCTCGTAGCGCGCCGTCGCCTCCTCCGCCAGCGCGTGGATGCCGCGATGGATGTTGGCGTTGTAGTGCTCGTAGTAGTGGACGAGCGCGTCGATAACCTGCCGAGGCTTCTGCGTCGTCGCGGCGTTGTCGAAGTAGACTAGCGGCCGGCCGTGCACCTCCCGCTTCAGGATGGGGAAGTCGGCTCGAACGCGCTGGCTGTCGATCGTTGGTTCGCTCATAGCATTACACTCTCCAGCGCCATGCGCAGTTGCACCATGTGCTCCCGGTCATGCCCGCCTGCGTCGTTGCCCAGGCCTTCGCCCAGGCTCATCGGAATGTCGTCCTGGCGCAGATTTTCGTCTCCAGGCCCTAGCTGGCTGAGCAACTCTTGAGTCTCTGCGCCCTCCGCCTCCAGCTCAGCGATCAGCTCCTCGACGGACCGTCCGCGCCGCTCCTCCACGTTCCGTGCGTTTCGAGCGTCTGGGTCGCTAAGGAGAGCCGGGTCCACCCGTTCTCCGGCGATGACGGCGCGCAACACGATATGGAGGGCAGAGGCGTCGCTGCTGGCCAGATGCGCGAGCAGGTCTTTGTTCGTCCACCCCCGCAGTGGGCTCGGCAGACGCCATAGCTCCGCAAGGATCTGATGGGCCACGCCGACGGCCTGCGCCCGGCTCTCCCGCATCTGCTCGGCGATGGGCTCCACCCACGGCGCGAAGGTCCTCTCGGTCATCATGGTTGCTCCACCGCTACTCTGATCTCGTCGCCATCGACCTGCACCGGATACGACTTCACCGGCATCACGGCGGGCAGGGTGAGAGCACGGCCGCTCTTCACGTCGAAGAGGGCGCCGTGGCGGGGGCACTCGATCTGGTCCCCCTCGAGCTGCCCCTGGTCGAGCGAGCCGCCGTCGTGCGTGCAGACATCGTCGATGGCGTAGAAGGTGCCGTCGACGTTGCAGACGGCGATCTTTCGCCCGTCCACCTCGTAGACGTTGACCTTCCCCGGCGGGATTTCGGCGGTAGTCGCTACTTTCACGAATTCAGCCATCGGCTCCACAGTCCTTGCCGGACTGAAGCCCGGCCTTGTTCTTTGTTCCTCATTCCCTCGTTCCTCCGTCTACCACCCGAGCTTCGAGTGGAGGACGGCGCGCACCCGGCGCTGGAGCCGCTCCGAGGGGACTCGCTCCAGCACCTCGGAGAAGAAGCCATCCACCAGCATGCGCTCCGCCTCGTCGGCAGCGATGCCGCGCGACTGGAGGTAGAAGATCTGCTCCTGGTCCACGGGGCCCACGGTGGCGCCGTGGCTGCAGCGCAGCACGTCGTAGGCGGAGATCTCCAGGATCGGCGTCGGTGAGGCGCTGGCCTGGTCGCTGAGGAGCAGGTTGCGGCTGGTCTGGTTCGCCGAGGCCTGGCTCGCCGTCTTTCGCACGTTGACGACTCCGTTCCAGGCCAGCGATGCCCGGTCAGCCAGCGTCGACTTGAACAGCAGGTCGCTTTCGGTGCGAGGCGCGATGTGGTCCTGGCGTGTATCGTAGTCGAAGTGCTGATCGCTATCGCCGAAGAAGAGGCCGAGCATGTTGGCGCGCGCCCCTTGCTCGTTCAGGAGGACGTCCAGCCGCGACCTGGTGATGGCGCCGCCCAGGCCGAGCAGGATCGATTGGAACGAGGCGTCCTTGCTCAGCAACGCCCGCATCGTGTAGAAGTTCTGGACGTTGCCGCCCCAGCGCTGCACATCCACGAAGCGCACCTGGGCACCCTCGCGGGCGATGATCTCCACCGCGCCGGCCACCACGTTCAGGCCATCCAGTGTCGGCGAGGCCCCCTCCTGAATCACGGTCACCTTGCTGTTGGGCTCCGCGACGATGAGCAGGTGGGGGAAGAGCGCCAGGCCGGGCGTGGTCAGGCCCGCGGCGTACTCGATGGGCAGCTCGACCTCGACGCCCTCGGGGACGTAGACGAGGCAGCCGCCGCTCCAGAGGGCGCCGTGCAGCCCCAGGTACTTCCACTCGCCCGCCGATACCGCCGAAGAGAGATGCTCTCGAACGACCTCTCCGCCTGAGGCGGACTCGCGGGCGGCGCGCTGGAGGCCGCTCACGATCACCCCCTGTCGCGCTAGGGCCTCGTCCAGCGCCTCGTACACCACGTCCGAGTCGTGCTGAACAACACGTCCCGCCAGCTCCTCGCGCTCGTCCCAGAGGGAGCGCAGCTCGCGGGGGAGGTCGGCGGCACCCTCGATCGGGCCCGGCGCGGGCGCGTAGGGGAGAAGGCCGTCCAGCGTGAGGCGGCTCGCGTCGGTGCGCTTCCACTCCTCGGAAAGCGGATCGGGCATGGGCGCCTCCTCGAAGAGGCGCCAGGCCTCCCGTCTGCGCGTCAGGAGCCAGTCGGGCTCGCCGTAGCGGGCCGAAAGCTCCTCGACGCTGCGAAGTGAGAGAGTGATCTGCTCAGCCGTCTCGATCATGTTCACAACTTCCTCGGACCTGTGCTCACCAGCGCCCCGAATTCGTCAGGGCCGGACAGGTCTGAAGACCTGTCGCTACGAGGCTGTTCGTTTCTCGTACGATTTTGCTCCCTTGTTCCTTGTTCCTGCCAGGAGAGGCGGGCCGCCGCGCCCGCCCCTCCGGTTCGTTTATCTGTGGCGGGCGGTTAGCCCACGGCCCCTTCCATCTGGAGCTCGATGAGGCGGTTCAACTCTACGGCGTACTCCATGGGCAGCTCCTTGACGATCGGCTCCACGAAGCCGTTGACGATCATCTTCGCCGCCCCCACCTCGTCGATGCCGCGGCTCATCAGGTAGAAGAGCTGCTCTTCGCCCAGCTTGCTTACCGACGCCTCGTGGCCGATGGTCACGTCCTGCTCGTCGATCTCCATGAGCGGATAGGTGTCGGAGCGCGACTCCTCGTCCAGGAGCAGGGCGTCGCAGCGGACGGTGGCCTTCACGCCCTTCGCGCCGGGGTAGACCTTCAGGTGGCCGCGATAGCTGGTGCGGCCGTTCCCCTTGCTGATCGACTTGGAGTTGATCACGGAGGTGGTATGCGGCGCGACGTGGATGCACTTGCCGCCGGCGTCCTGGTGCTGGCCGGGGCCGGCCATCGCCAGCGAGAGGATCTCGCCGTGGGCGCCGGGCTCCAGCAGGTAGGTGCTCGGGTATTTCATGGTGAGCTTGGATCCCAGGTTGCCATCGATCCACTCGCCCACGGCCTCGCCGTACACGGCCATCCGCTTGGTCACCAGGTTGAAGACGTTGTCCGACCAGTTCTGGATGGTGGTGTAGCGCACCTTGGCGCCCTTCTTGACGATGATCTCCACCACGGCGCTGTGGAGGGAGTCGCTCGAGTATGTCGGCGCGGTGCAGCCCTCGACGTAGTGGATGTCGGAGCCCTCATCGGCGATGATCAGCGTCCGTTCGAACTGGCCCATGTTCTCCGTATTGATGCGGAAGTAAGCCTGGAGCGGCATCTCCACCTTCACCCCGGGTGGCACGTAGATGAAGCTGCCACCCGACCAGACGGCGCTGTTCAGCGACGCGAACTTGTTATCGTTGGGCGGGATGATCTTGCCGAAGTATTGGCGCATGAGCTCTTCGTGCTCCCGAAGGGCCGTATCGGTGTCGACGAAGATGACCCCTTGCTTCTTCAGGTCCTCCCGAATGTTGTGGTACACAACCTCCGAGTCGTACTGGGCCTCCACGCCGGAGAGGAACTTGCGCTCCGCCTCGGGAATGCCCAGCTTCTCGAAGGTGCGCTTGATCTCGTCCGGCACATCATCCCAGGTCTTGCCCGGCTCCTGCACCGGCTTGACGTAGTAGTAGATGTCGTTGAAGTCCAGCGAGTAGTTCTGGATGTTGCCGCCCCAGAACCCCGTCGGCATCGGCCGCTCCAACCAGTGGCCGTACGCCTTCAGCCGAAAGTCCCGCATCCAGGTCGGCTCGCCCTTGAGGTCTGAGATCTCAGTGACGACCTTTTCGCTCAGCCCCTTCTTGGGCTTGTTGATGGCCTTGAAATCGGCATCGTTCCAGCCGTACTTGTAGGAGCTCTCCTCCCGCATCTGCGCAGGCTTCGTGACCATCTATGATCCCCTTTCTTGGGCGCCTACTGTCTCCGGCGCAAACTCTTGAATGATCCACTCGTAGCCCCGCTTCTCCAGCTCATGCGCCAGCTCAGGGCCGCCGGTCTTCACGATCCGGCCGGCGTGGAGCACGTGCACCACATCGGGCCGGACGTAGTTCAGAATGCGCTGGTAGTGGGTGATGAGCAGGAGGCCGTTCTCCGGCCCGCGCAGGGTGTTGATCCCTTCGGCCACGACCTTGAGCGCGTCGATGTCGAGCCCGGAGTCGGTTTCGTCCAGGATCGCCATCTCCGGCCGCAGCATCGCCAGTTGGAGCACCTCGGCGCGCTTCTTCTCGCCGCCTGAGAAGCCATCGTTGACGTAGCGCCGCGCGAAGGATGGGTCCATCTTCAGCAGGTCCAGCGTCTCGTCCAGCAGCTTGCGGAACTCCCGAATCGGGACGTCCTCGCCCCGCCGCGCCTTCATGGAGGCGCGCAGGAAGTTCCCCATCACTACGCCGGGGATGCCCATCGGGTACTGGAAGGCGAGGAAGAGCCCCTCGCGGGCGCGCTGATCAGGCGTCATGCTCAGGATGTTCTGGCCGCGAAAGAGCACGCGACCCTGCGTCACCTTGTAGCGCGGATGTCCCATGAGGGCGTTCGCCAAGGTGCTCTTGCCGGAGCCGTTCGGTCCCATGAGCGCGTGCACTTCACCACGCTTCACGATGAGATCGACCCCGGTGAGGATCTCCTTCTTCTCTACGCTGGCGCGGAGCCCTTCGATGATGAAAAGAGCATCCTCTTGCCGTCCGTTCTTTCCTGCCATCGGTTCTCCTATTCTGTCGTTCGCCGCTGCGGAGGGCCCGCGGCGACGATGTACTCACAGGTTGGCTGGCCGTCGGCGATGCGGCTCACCTGGCGTACCGGCGAGGCGACCAGCAGCTCGATCGCGCGCCGGTCCAGCTCGCACGGGCCGCCGGTGTTGTGCGCCGCCTGCCAGTAGGGGCACGCGCTGTTCGTCAGGTGGTAGCCGTCTTCGTGCTTTGACCAGTCATCGACGATCCCCTCAGGCTGGAGCGCGCGGCTCGTCTGTGCTACCCGATCCTCCAGCGAGTCTCCCGCGACTTCTGACTGGTGCTCCTGGGCGAGCTGTTTGGCCGCCGCGTCGAACGTGGTGCGAAGGAGGGTGTCGCCGTCGCAGCCGCGTACTTGCCGCTCGTCCAGGGAGCGCAGCCCCGCGTACAAGCGAGAGAGGAGCCGCGAGTAGCCGGCGGGCGAACGCTCCCCACCTTCTTCGGTTGGATAGAAGACGAACGACGGCCGGCCGACCCCGTGGCGCTCCAGCCGCACATCCGCGAGCCGTTCCGCTCGCAGGTGATCGAGGTGTCGCCGAATCGACGCTGGTCCGATGCCCAATTCGTCCGCAAGCTGCGCCACAGTGGCGCCGCCGTGCCCCTGGAGAAGGCGGAGGACCTGCTCTCTGGTGCTCTCCATGGTAGCTACAGCGTAGCCAAAGGGATGGACTTAGTCAAGGAATATGGACTTTAAATCAAAAAATGAGTAATAACTGTCCGACAGATACAAGAACAGGCGATGTAGGCAGTATTTGGGAGGAGCGAAGGGTTCGTGGTGGGGTGGTTTGTGCGCTTAGGCGACGTGGGGTAGCGGCGCCTCTTGGCGGACGCCTTCTCGTGTGATCTGCTGGATGATGAGATCGATGACTCCCTTCTCGGCGAGCCCGGCGAACGCCTGGACGATCTCGGGGTCAAGGTGCGTGCCGGCGAGTGAGCGCAGCTCCTGGAGCGCGGCCTCCGGCGGCCATGCGTCCTTGTACGGACGACTGCTGATGAGGGCGTCGTAGACGTCGGCGACAGCGACGATGCGTGCCGCGAGGGGGATGGCTTCGCCCTTGAGGCCGTCCGGGTATCCGCTGCCGTCCCAGTGCTCGTGGTGCCAGCGGGCTACCTGCTGGGCCATCGCGAAGTCCTGGTTTTCGACCAGCAGGTTCTCCCCCCAGACGGTGTGGAGCTGCATGATGCGCCACTCTTCTGGATCGAGCGGGCCGCTCTTCTTGAGGATGGCGTCCGGCACATGGGCCTTGCCTACGTCATGGATCATGGAGGCGTAGGCGATCTCCTGGGCTTCGCGGGGGGAGACGCCCACGTGGAGGGCCAGCGCTCGCGAGAAGTGCTGGATGTGATGGAGATGGGCGCCGGCGTCCGTATCGCGCGCCTCCACCAGCGTCGCCAGCATCCCCATCGTCTGCCTGTTCTGCTGTTCAAGTTTCATCCGCCGCCTTTCGAGCTCCTGTGAGGTTGCGAGCACCGTGAAGCCGATCAGCGCCGAGAAGACGACTCGCAAAGGAAGCTGACCATAGTAGACGGAGCCCGGCTCGAAGAAGAGCAGCGTGGCGAGCGCCAGCCAGCCCACCCATGTGGCGGTGTAGAGCAGGGAGCCGAGCGGAGTCAACGTGAAGCCACCGACAACGATGTACACCAGAAACACGAGCCAGATGTCGGACGTGGCGTTCGCAGCACCCATCTGGCGGAACACGTACATGGAGGCGCCCATCAGAACCAGCGCGTCCAGTACCACGCCCAGCACGCGCGCGGTGAAGATCCGCTCCTTCACGAAGACCAGATAGGCGAGCAGCCCGTCATAGAGGATCGCTGCGATGCAGCCGGCGAGCACCGCCTCCCAGCCCGGGAGCCTGAGCTGCTGGATAGGCAGCACGGCGATGATCCCGGCCGCCAGCACCGCGCGCCGGACCACGTCCTGGCGCTGCGAGTCACGCTCGGTCGGCCCGATGAGGGCGTTGACCGCGTCGCCGAGCCGCCCGAGAGCGCCGCGACGCCATCCGGCGCGCGTGCCAGGCCGCACTTTGCCCGCTGTTTCGCTGATCGCCCGTTGCATATGCGTAACCTCTGTATGTTCGGCTTCGGGCGGTCGCTTGCGTAGGGGATCTCACGCGGCAAGCTGAAGCAAGCGGGCGGCTCTGGCCGTTAGAGCGGCAGGGCACAGAGTTCGGCGCTAGTTGACGGGGTGCGCCTCGTCTTCCAGCATGGCGTACTCCGGCGCCTGGAGCGGCAGCAGCGCGTCGACGATGGAGGAGACGAAGGAGTCCGGCACGAGGCCGGCGGCCGTGCCTTCGCGCCGGAAGCCGGAGAGATGGAGGAAGTTCACGGTGTAGCTATTTCTCCTGCCAGAGCGCTCGCACTCGATGATCCGCGCCTCGCGCAGATCCTGCAGCGTGGAGTGGGCCGCTCGCTCTGTCACGCCTACGGCGAGGGCGATCTCCCGTACCGTGGAGTGGGGATGCTGCGTGACGTAGATCAGGATCAAGGCGTGGGTCGTGAGGAAGCCCCAACGCCGCGTGATAACTGTGTCCGTCTCCTCATGCGCGGCGCTATCCGTGCAGGGAGGCTGCTGGGCGATTGTCCCTCCATCGTCCCGCACGACCGCGGCCAGGCCGCGCAGCGTGGCCTGAATGAGCTGCTCCGGAATCTCCATGTCCGAGGCGCCCCACGGGCGGTGGCGGACCAGGGCGGCCACGTCGACCTGCTTGATGTCCAGTCTTCCTTCGCGTCGAGTCGACACGATGCCGGCCTGGCGGAGGTCCTTGAGCACGGCGTGGGCGGCACGCTCCGTAATGCCCGTCTCAAGCGCGATCTCACGCACGGTCGAACGAGGATCACGCGCGACCTGGATCAGGGCGTGGGCGTGATTAGTGAGGAATCCCCAACTGGCCATAACATTCCTTCTCTAGGGGGTTGACAAGTGACTTTCATGCATTATAATACAGGTAATATTACTCAGTATATATAGTTCATGTGATAATATTCACGCAAGAGAAGAGATGAGAAACCTTACCTGCACGGATACTCCTTCTTTGCCAGTCATGTAATCATATTCAGTATTCCACGCCGCTGTCAACCCCTTCTAGGTAGCAGAGGTCAGGGACGACCGACATGAGATTAGCATCAGCTTTCACAGCCAACGGCACGAGCCGCCGCGCTGAATCATGCCCGGAACTTACCGTATCTCGAGGACGAGATGGGCGTGGTTCGCCTAGCACACGCTACCGAGGTGTTGCAGCGGCGGACCTCTGTAGAGGAGCCCCAGCGTTGGGTGCTGGCGTTTTCGGATCTGCGGGGAGCGGAAACGCGGCCAACCGGCGCTGGTCTCTGAGGGGCGGCCCTCAAAGGGCCGCCCCGCACCTGACGCGCCGGCGCTGGTCTGCCTAGCCCGTGCCGGCCATCCTTCTACCGCCCAGCCCGCTGGCGCCCGTCCGTCGGCGGGCTGGGTCATGTATGGCGTCTGTTCGTACGTAATTCATTGCTGGAAGTATGTTACCGGATACTGACTACGTAGTATGCCACGGGTCGCACCGTCTGTCAAGCCCCTTCAAGCTGTGCGCCGCGTTGGCATGCGCCGCTGATGGTGGGCGCTGGCCAGCTTCCTTGTGCCTCCTTCTCGGCTGCTAGTACAATGGGCGGGCCGCCGGTGTGCATCTGCCGCGAAGCGGTAGTCACCGGCGTTCGCTTGGCCAGAAATGCGTACGATCGGCGTCACGGGAGGCATCGCGAGCGGCAAGTCGCTCGCCACGCGGCAGCTTGCTGAGCGCGGAACTGTTGTGATCGACGCGGACAAGATCGGGCACGAGGCGTACCGCTCGGGCACGGAGACCTTTCGACAGGTCGTCGAGGCGTTCGGCGTCGAGATCGTCGGCGCGAATGGCGAGATCGACCGCAAGGCGCTCGGCGCCAAGGTCTTCGCCGACCCGGCTGAACGGCGGCGGCTGGAGGAGATCGTCTGGCCTGCCATGCGAAAGATGATGGAGGAGCGGCTGGAGGAGCTGCGCGCGAAGGACGTGGAGATCGTCGTGCTGGAGGCGGCGCTGCTGATCGAAGCGGACTGGCTGTCGCTGGTCGACGAAGTCTGGCTCGTGCTCGCCTCGCCTGAGACGGCGCGCCGCCGGCTGATGGAGCGCAACGGGCTGACGGCGGAGCAAGCGGAGTCGCGGCTACGATCGCAGCTCACGAACGAAAAGCGCCGCGCGTATGCGACCGTGGTGATCGAGAACGATGGGTCGCTGGAGGAGCTGCGCCGCGCCGTGGGCGAGGCCTGGGCGAAGCTCGAGGCCCGGGTGGGGTAGTGAGATGACCGTCGACGAGCACAAGACGCAGGGCGAGTATCGCCAGTACGCGATCGAGGAGTACCATCCCCCGAGCGAGCCGTTCTACATCGCGTTTGAGGATGAGGTGGCCCTCTTCACCGCCGCCTTTAAGGAGAAGATCCCCGTCCTCCTGAAGGGCCCCACGGGCTGCGGCAAGACGCGGTTCGTGGAGTACATGGCGTGGAAGCTTGGCCGCCCGCTGACGATCATTAATGACGCGACGGATGGGAGTGGCGAGGCCGGCCAGGCGCTGCCGCTCGTCACCGTCGCCTGCCACGAGGACCTGACCGCGTCCGACCTCGTCGGCCGCTACCTGCTGGAGGGGGAGTCGACCCGCTGGATCGACGGGCCGCTCACGCGCGCAGTGAAGGCCGGCGCGATCTGCTACCTGGATGAGGTGGTGGAGGCGCGCAAGGACACGACGGTGCTCATCCACCCTCTGACGGACCACCGGCGCATCCTGCCGATGGAGAAGCGCGGCCAGATCCTAGAGGCGGCGGACAACTTCCTGCTCGTGATCTCGTACAACCCCGGCTATCAGAGCGCGCTGAAGGACCTCAAGCACAGCACGCGCCAGCGTTTCATCTCCATCGAGTTCGGCCATCCGCCGCGGGAGGTGGAGGCGCGCATCATCGCGCACGAGAGCGGCGTCGATACGGCGGTCGCCGAGGAGCTGGCGAAATTGGGCGAGAAGGTGCGACACCTGAAGGAGCACGGCCTGAGCGAGGGCGTGAGCACGCGCCTACTCATCTATACCGGCCGGCTTATCGTCCAGGGGATCGAGGCGCGGCGCGCCTGCCAGGTAGCCATCGTCTGGGCGCTGACCGACGACGCGGACGTGCAGCGCAGCATCGAGGAGGTAGTGAGTGCGATCTTTGAGTAGGCTGCGGCGCAGCCCGCTGTTCCTCGCGTTCAGCGCGCTCGCGTTTGTGTTCGTGCTCGCCGCCTGTGGGGACGGCGATTCGAACGGAGGAGGACCGGATTCTGTGAGCCCAGGAAGCTTCGCTGAGGAGTGTCAGCCGTCTGGCGAGAAGCAGTTCGCTCAGGCGCCGGACCGGATCATCGACACGAGCAAGACCTACATCGCCACGATCAAGACGGAGAATGGTGACATTGTGATTGAGCTCTTCAGCGACGTGCCGATCACGACGAACAACTTCGTCTTCCTGGCCTGCAAGGGCTACTACGACGGCGTGACGTTCCACCGAGTACTGCCCGGCTTTATGGCGCAGGGCGGCGACCCGACCGGCAGCGGCAGCGGCGGCCCCGGCTACTCGATCCCGGACGAGGACGACGGCGACCACGCGTTCGACGCCGGCGTGATCAGCATGGCGAAGTCCGGCCCGAACACCACGGGCAGCCAGTTTTTCATCACCTATGCGCCCCAGCCGCAGCTCGCGGCGGAATTCACGGTCTTCGGCGAAGTGACGGCAGGGATGGACGTAGCGGAGCAGATCACGCCGCGCGATCCGGCGCAAAACCCCGCCGCCCCTGGCGACGTGATCGAGACGATCACGATCGAGGAGCGCTAGCGCTCCGCGCGGGCGTCCTCTCCATTTCCGAGGGTTGTCGCTTTCTGCGTTAGACTGGCCGCATGAGGCTTGGCATCGTCGCGGACGTGCACTGCAACGTCGAGGGGCTGCGCGCCGCGCTCGATCTGATGGGGCCGGTCGACGAGCTGCTCTGCGCGGGCGACGCGGTCTACCAGTTTCGCTTCTCGAACGAGGTGATGGCGCTGCTGCGCGAGCGTGGCGCGCGCTACATCCTCGGCAATCACGAGCGCGTACTGCTCGGCGACTGGGGCGAAGCCGCTCGCTCGCGTGACGGCGTGCGCGCGGACCTGCTCGCGTACATGGCGGAACAGCCGTACGATCTCGAAACACGCGTCGACGGCAAGAAGCTGGTCATGGTCCACGGCAGCCCGTTCGACCCGCACGACGAGTACCTCTACCCGAACAGCCCCAGCCTGCAGAAGCTGGCCCAGATCGACGCGGACTTCATCGTGCTTGGCCACACCCACTACCATATGGCGCTGCCGGTGGGCCGGGCGCTGGTCGTGAACCCGGGCTCCGTGGGCGAGGCGCGCGACCATCGCAACGGCTTCCAGCTCTCGTGCGCCGTGCTCGATACCCATTCGGGCGAGGTAGAGTTCCACCACTACGGTGACCCGACGCGCCCGGCGGTAGACCCCGCGATTGTGCCGCAGCCGGCCGCCGGCGCGCAGACGGAGTATCGCCCGCCGCAGAACGCTGCCTGGTGGGAGTGAGCGGGTCGAAGTTCAGCGCGGCCGTTCGGCGACGAAGAGTGAGCGGCGCAGGAGGCCGGCTTCGGTCGCTGCGATCGCGGCTCGCCGCTGCGAGAGCCGCTGTGCGAACGCCGCCTCTCCAATCGATTCGCGCAGAGCCTTCGCGTGGCGCTCGCTCGCGTCAAGCAGGTCGCGCGTGAAGCGCAGGTACTCTTCGGTGGCGTCACGCTCCGCGATCTGGACGAAGCCAGCAGACCGGAGCAAGGTCTGCGGTTCGGATCGCGAGTAGGCGGCGGACGGCCCGGACTGCCGCGCCCGCCGGCGCTCTCGCTCTGGCAGGCCCGGCGTGATGAAGATGGTGTAGAAGGCCAGCCGGCCTCCCGGTTTCAGCAATCTGCGACAGGCCCTCAGCACGGAGAGCTTCGTCTTGATTCATCAGAGGGTATCGGTGTGGACGATCGCGTCGAACGAGCGGGGACGGAAGGGGAGATGGACGGCGCTGGCGACCGCGAAGGACGCTCTGCCGTTCAGCCGCCGCTTCTCCGCGCGCTGCGCCGCGTTGCGAATAGCGGTCGCTGGAATGTCCGTGACCACGGCCTCGCATCCAGACGCAGCGGCGAGATATAAGCTCGGCCAGCCCAGCCCCGCGCCGACGTCGAGCAGGCGGACGCCGGGTCGTAAGCGCAGCACGTCCACGAGAGCGTCGGCCTGCGCCATGGTGGTGTAGCCGTTGGTGCCCAGATCGGCCCCGCAGACCTCCATATCGATCAGGCGCGAAGCTCCCGCGCCCCAGATCTCGTAGCGGCTGGCAAACCGCTTGAGCGCGGCGGCCTCACTGTCGTAGGAAGCTGGCATTTTGTTCCTTCGTTCGCTAACCCTGCGCAAGCAGGAGTACGATACTATCCGCGCTGCCCATCGGTCAACGAGGACGGCCTTCGCTTCCCCACCCTCGAATGCGCCCGCTACAATGCAGGCGCTATGAGCCTGGAGTCGTTCATCGCCGATGTCGAGGTGAAGCTGGCCGAGTTCAGCGCCGCGCTGCCCGACGACTTCCGCAAGGCGCATGCGGAGCTCCAGCCGAATCTGCCGGAGGCCGACCTTCGCGCGTGGGCGCAGGAGGGGCTGGCGCTCGCCGGCCACTCGTTGCGGTCGTGGGAGGCCGCGTCGGAGTACTTCCAGGTCAGCCCCGAAGTCGTCCGGCAGCTCAGCCCGCCAGCGTTCCGGCGCTGGGTGCACGCCGGGCGTGACCTGGCCGAGCACTCGTCGGTCGTCGCAGGGGCGTACTTCCGCGCCAGCCCACGCGCGGTGGCCTATCTGGATGAGCATGGTCTGACGGAGTGGGCCTCGCTGGGGCAGCGCCTCTACCGCGGCCACTGGAAGTCGATCTCGCTGGCCTCTGCCTTCTTCGGCGCGGGCGCGCACCTGCTGCCGCTGCTCACGTTAGAGCAGGTCGCGCGGCTCACGACGCTGATCGAGGGTGTGGCGGAACGCTCGTATGAGCTGGCGAACGACTGCCTGGACGCCTCGCCGCCGCTCTTCGGCGGGCTGGAGCGCGAGCACCGCGACGCCTTTCTCGCGCTCGCGATCGCCGTGGCCGACGCGAGCTGGGCCGACGTGCGGCTGCTCTTCCAGCGTGGCCTGGCGCTCATCGAGCCGACGGCTGAGGCGGAACGCGCGCGGCTCCTCGCGCTCGGCGCCGGGGTGGCGGCCAGCCTCGGGCGAAACGCTTACTCGCTCTTCGCTGAGGCCACCGAGGCGCTCGGCCACGTGCCGAAAGAGGCGCACGCAGACCTGCTCGGCCTGGCGGAGGAGCTCGCCGTCGGTTCGCCCATCGCGGCGATGGAGTTTCTCAAGAGCGCACCCGTCGTGCTGCAACGCGTCCGTGCCTCCGACCTGCACCG
Source organism: Chloroflexota bacterium (assembly GCA_022563135.1). The sequence goes on from JADFNZ010000027.1 coordinate 13,444, forward strand.
CTGGCATGAGGCCGGCCACCGGATCCTGGAGAAGAGCCCGGCAGGCGGCGAGGCCTACTTTCGCCTGGAGTCCGGCAAGGGCGAGGAGGTGCTTCAGAACATCTCCTCGCGCGTAGAGCTCTCGCAGGTGGGCGAGGTGCTGCGCCTCTACTGCAAGGCGCTCACGGGCACGGGCGTGGCGATCCACGCCGCTGGAGAGCTGGCCGAGAAAGGGATCGGCTGGGTCTCCGAGCAACGGCCGAGCACTGAGGGCTCGACGGTCTTCCTGCCGGAGTATGTCGACGAGTACGTCGAGAAGACGCAGAACTTCGCCGTCTATAAGGTCTATGCGACGCATCAGGCGGCCCATCTGGAATTCGGCAGCTTCCTCTTCCGCTTCCGGCGCAGGGGCAAGGTGCTGCCGCGACGGCGCCATACGATCGAGAAGGAACGCCGCCGGGGCCAGCGCCAGCAGCGCGGACGCAAGCGCGCGCGCAAGCCGCTCACGGACCTCGAGCGCTTCTTCGACCTCTTCGACGAACGCCAGCTCGCGCTCGATCTCTTCACCGTCGCCGAGGACGCGCGCATCGACGCGCTCGTGCGCCGCGAGTACGGCGGCGTGCGCCGCTCCTGGGCGCGGACGCAGGCGGCCGAGCTGGAGCGCCGGCCGGACGTGCGCTCGCTGCCGCTGCGGCAGGCGCTGCTGGAGAACCTGGTGCGCGCCACGCTGGACGGCGAGGCGACGATCGTCTGGCCGCCGCAGCTCGCGAGCGTGATGGCCGAAGCGCTGCGTCTGCTCGGCGCGATGCGCCAACTCGACAAGCGTGGAGTGTTGGAGCGTTTCTATACAGGATATCCTGCCTTTAAACTAAAAGATGAGTTACTGCCGCTAGATAAAATAGTTACCTACCCATGGTTAATGACACCGCGCATGGTCTTGCCTAAATATGGCCTGTTTCCGGGCTGGGCCGAACACACTCTACACCGTTGGGTACAGGAAACGCTTGATTCTCATGTCGCGGCCAACCTGCCTGAGTGTGATGTGCTGTTTGCCATATCAGGATCAGGCTTGCACGCTGGCCGATTGGCCCAGCAACGCGGCGGTCATTTTGTTTGCGATCGTGGCTCTTCT